>JBOFRC010000375.1:0-4284 GCA_051650825.1 Sarcina sp.
TTTAGATATTTCTTTGAGCAAGTTGTATTAAAACACCATTTGGATCTTTCACAAAAATAAATTTTATGTTTGGTGCTGGTGAAAATGGTCCACTAAAAACATCAATATTATTAGTTGATAAACATTTCATAACATCAGCTAATGATTCAACTGCAAAGCTTAACATAATATTTTCTGTATGTATTATGTCTTTATTTTCTTTTGGTGAGAGAAGTTCTAATCTAAATGAATCTTTAGTTAAAAACGCTATGTTAAATTCACCTGCATCAAATTCCATATCTAAATTAAAACCTAATATTTTTTGGTAAAATTCTATAGAATTTTTTAAATCTTGTACGTATATTCCATTACCTATTAATTTCATGTGTCATTCCTCCATAAAGTAAAAGATGCTCTAATTATATGCTTTATTTTTTAGAAATTCAATTTTGTTAAGTAATAGAATTTGCTAAGTAATAAAACTGAAATAAATTATATATAAGATATTAATTTTGCTTAAATATAATTTAATTAGGATAAAGCTGAAAGAAGAGTAAGGGGAGATTAGATGAACAAAAAAATATTGATAGGGATAATAGCTTTAGTAATAGGAGTTACGACAATTTCTTGTACTAATAATTCTAATGATAGGAACACTAATAGTGTTAATGATAAAATTACTATTAGTAATAATGATAAACAAGATAAAGCAGAGGATGATTTAAATGTTGTTACTTTAGGAAAAGAAGATATGACAGAAAAATCAAAGGATAATATGGCTAGTTTAAAAGAATTAGGAACAAAGTATAACATGGAAGAAGAAATTTTTTCAGGTGATATAGGTGTGGATTTTATGAATTTTAAAGATGGAAATATAGAATATAAAACTTCATATGTAGGAGGAGTTAAGAGTGATAAAGGAACTGGTAATGGCATGATTGCTGTACATTTGAATTTTACAGATGAAGCTAAAGAAAATAAAGATTTTACTGTTGATTTAAATAAAGGTTTTATAAAAGAAGCTACAGAAATTTTAATGGGAGAAAAAGTTAATTTAACTAAAATAAGTGAAAAAATAACAGAGAAAGCGAAAAAAGGAAGCAATGCATCAAAAACAAAAATTGAGCAAAAGGTTGGACAAAATCTTATAGAAATTCAAGAAAGTACAAATGGAAATTTTGCTTATATAATAAGACTTAACTAAAATTAAAGAAGCTATCTAATCGTTAGGGATTAGATAGCTTCTATTTATTTAAAGAATTCAAAGATACCAATACCTATAAGTATTACGGCACCAAGAATTTCAGCAAATTTACTATTAACTTTTGCTCCAAGAGCAGTTCCAAGAATAAATCCTATAAATGAAATTACAAAAGTAACTATTCCAACTATTATTGATGAAAGAATTACAGGAGTATTTAAGAATGAAAAACCTATTCCTACAGCAAGGGCATCCATACTTGTTGCAAATCCAAGTGGGATTAATGCTTTAAGACTTATGATACATGCTTCTTCCTTTTCTTCATTAGAAAATGCTTCTTTTAGCATATTAAGTCCAAGGGCTATAAGGATGATAGGTACAATAAAACTGAATTTTTGAAAATAATGTAAAATATAAGTTCCGGCAAGCCATCCTATGATAATCATTGCAAATTGGAAGAATCCAAAAACAAAGGCAATTTTATTAGCAAAGCCTACTTTTATTTTAGTTAGGCACATTCCTTTAGCTAACGATACTGCAAAGGCATCCATAGCTAGTCCAATACCTATTAGTATAATTTTTAGTATTAAATCCATTATATATGCTCCTTTATAAAATTTTTTATCTGATAGCTAGTATATCTATTAATTTTATTTCATTTAAGTATTATATAGAAGTATAAGCTTTTAAGATTTGTTATAATGTTTTCTTTAAAAAAAATTACATTAGATTTAAAGAATAAATTTATTTATTAAATAAATACGAATTTAATAGTAACATTAATAGAGCATGATTTCAATGTTATAAATTTGTAATTTATAGGACAAACTAAATCTTATAAAGATATTTGCTAGATAATTTACAATTTTAATTATATAATTAGTTTAGAAGTAAACTAAGCGTGATGGGAGCTGGTAAATATGGGGTATTATGATATGAGACGAGAAGATGGAATAAAATATATTATTTATTTTAGAAAAGCAAAAAAATTATATAAAAGTTATGTTGAGAAAGAACTTAAAGAATTTAGACTTTCTCAAATAGAAATAGAAATTATTGCATATTTGAATAGATATAGTAAGAATAATACTGCAAAAGAAATTGTTGAATATTTAAGTTTATCAAAAGGTATGATTTCTAGGACATTAGACAGTTTAATAGCAAAAGAAATAATAGAGCTTCAAAAAGATAAGGTTGATAAAAGAGTTCTAAGGTTAAAGCTTACAGATAAATCAGAAGAACTTGTAAGAAAACTTGAAGTATCTAATAAAAAATTTTTTGAAGGACTTATTAGTAATATAGGAGAGGAAAAACTTGATATCTTCACAGAAGTATTAGAGGATATGATTGAAAATTTAAAAGATCTTGAAAAGGGAATATAGACATATATAGAAAAATTTTGATTGCTTGTAGTAGTGATATTTGGTTATTGGTGAATTTGAAATTTCGTAAAATTAATAAGTTATAGGAGTTAGAGGTTTGACATCTTTATCAATTTAAAGATGTTAATAATATGTATAAGTATTTACAAAAAGTTTAAAAAATATATAATAAAATTATAGTAATAAAGTTAAATTTTACTTTTAACATAGTGAATTAATATAGAAGTATATGTAAAAACTAAGCAAAGGTAGAGTGTCTAGGCTTTCTATTTGAAATAAATTTTAATTTCAAACAGCTTGTTACTAAAGAGTGAATAATTTCACTTAAAATAAATACTTAACTAATGATGAAATATAATGATTTACGGAGGAGAATTAATGAAATATCTTAAAATATTACTAATCTTTATTCCTATTAGTATAATTGCAATGTATTTGAAGTGGTCACCAACTATAGTTTTTGTCACTTCAGCACTTGCAATATTACCACTTGCAGGAATAATTGGAGAAGCTACAGAAGAAGTAGCCTTATATACAGGACCAAAGCTTGGTGGGTTTTTAAATGCTACTTTTGGAAATGCTACAGAGCTTATAATAACATTTTTTGCGATAAAAGAAGGGCTTTTTGCACTTGTTAAAGCATCTCTTGTTGGATCAATAATAGGGAACTCTCTTTTAGTTTTAGGTGCTAGTATGCTTTTTGGTGGATTTAAACATAAAGTTCAGGTGTTTAATAAAAAGTCTACTGAAACGACTTCTAGTATGCTTTTATTTGCTGTAATAGGCTTATGTATACCAGCAGTATTTATGCATACATTAAAACCAGCAGTAATTGATACTAAATATGAGTTTTTTAGTGTAATTGTTGCTATAATAATGTTTATAATTTACATATGTAGTATAATTTTTTCATTCTTTACACATAAAGAAGTTTTTGCAGTTGTAGACCCAGAAGATGTTATCGAAGAAGATGAATTAGCAAAATGGTCACTTCCAAAAGCTTTAATAATTCTTGCAGTTGTTACAGTTCTTGTAGCATTAGAAAGTGAAATTCTAGTTGGAGCTGTAAAGCCTATGACACAGGCTTTAGGTCTTAGTGAATTCTTTGTTGGTATTATTATTATACCTATAGTAGGTAATGCAGCAGAACATTCAACAGCTATAATAATGGCTTTAAAGAATAAAATGGATATTGCAGTTGAGATAGCTTTAGGTTCAAGCTTACAAATTATTTTATTTGTTGTTCCTGTAGCTGTATTTATAAGTCTATTCTTTACGCCAATGAGTATAGTGTTTAGTGCATTTGAACTTGTTGCACTTTTAGTTGGGGTAGTTATAGCTGGTAAGGTAGCTAGTGATGGTGAATCAAACTGGCTCGAAGGAGCATTGCTTATAGCAATCTATATATTAATAGCCGTAGGATTCTTCATATTAAAATAATTATATAGTATTAAAATAGTCTTAAATCAGAATTTTCTGTATTTAAGACTATTTTTTAATCTTCTTTATAGTTTTAATATAAGTCTATAAATTTTTTTAGTTACCTTAATTTTTTAAGACTTTTAAATGTTTTTTTGCTATAAACACTAGTTATTATAAAAGCTACTACATGACTTATTAATATAGCAACCCATATTCCATTTAAAGCTAATATATAATTGCTTGAAAGTATATATGCAAATGGGATACGTATGATTAAATAATAAAATATCATTATTAACA
>JBOFRC010000376.1:0-12197 GCA_051650825.1 Sarcina sp.
TATGAAAACTCACAAATATCAGCAGTTTCTATGTTGAATGAAAATTTAGAGTGTGAAGAAATAAAAGAATTCGATAATATAAAAAAACAAAATATAAGTTACCAAAATTAATTAGTGAAGAGGGTAGAACATGAAAGAACAAATAGATTTTGATTTTATAAAAAATGCAGCTTGTCCACAAGGTGCTGATGGAAGAGAAATATTAAGTACTATGAATGAAAATCATAGTGATCTTACTAGCTGGGGCTTTGAACATGTAACTTTTGGAGCAAAGGTTCTTGATATAGGATGTGGAGGTGGAGCTGCTATTGCAAAAGTGGCAAATATATCTGAAACATCTATAATTTATGGATGTGATATTTCACCAACATCTATCAAATGTTCAGCTGAAAAAAATAAAAATTTAATAGAAGAAGGCAGAGTATTTTTAAAGCAAAGTGGCGTATCTGATTTAGATTATTGTAGTGATAAATTTGATACAATATATTCTATTGAAAGCTTATATTTTTGGCCTAATCAACAAGAAGATTTAAAGGAAGTATATAGAATACTTAAGAGCGGTGGAACATTCATGACTGCATTAGAAATGGTTGGTGGAAAACTTAGTGAAAAAGGATTAGTAATAGCTGAACATCTTAATATGAATTGTCCTACAGAGTCAGAATTAGAAATATTATTAAAGAATGCAGGCTTTTCAGAGGTTAATGTTTATTATAATGAAAAAAATAATTGGATTTGTGCGATAGGAAGAAAATAAGACTTTTTTAATGAAATATGTATGATTAAATGAAAATAATGTTCGTGTTTTATGACGCAAAAAAATATTGAAACTATGTGTAAAGTTCTATTTACATATAGTTTTTTTTATTTTAAATATTAAATTTAGATTATTTTTAAAAATGTTTATTTTAAGAATAATATTTCTAATGTGTATATTTAGTATGAAAAAATATTTAAATAATGCGAAAAGGGGATAAAAAAGATGAGAATTTATGTAAAATAAAATTAAGATATTTAAATTGTAAGAAAATTTTATAACTTTGAATTAGGACTTTTTATAATTAGATTTTTTGAATTTTATATATATGATAGTAAGGGATTGTTAAAAGATGGATTTTGAAATTTAATTTAAAATGTTCGTTATACATAGAGTATGAAAAGATATTTTAGGGGGATTATATGTTTACAGTAAAAGAATTTGTACAACCTAGTTCGTTAGAAGAAGCTTATAACATATTACAAGAAAATAAAAAAAATACAATATTAGGTGGTGTTTTATGGCTTAGACTAGGTAATAGAGCAATTAATAAAGGAATTGACCTATCAAAATTAAGTTTAAATACTATTGAGGAATATGATGATGAATTTTCTATAGGCTCAATGACGACTTTAAGAGAATTAGAAATACATGTAAGACTTAACTGGGAATTTAATAATGTTTTTAAACGAGCGACGGAGCATATAGTAGGAATACAACTTAGGAACTTAGCAACTGTTGGGGGGAGTATTTATTCAAGGTTTGGTTTTTCGGATATTTTAACAGCATTTTTAGCATTAGATAGTTATGTAGAGTTACAAGGATTAGGTTTAGTCTCTATGAATGATTTTATAGAGCTAGGGTATGTAAGAGATATAGTTAAAAGAATAATTGTAAAAAAAGATAAATCTAAGACTACTTATTTGACTCAAAGAAATTCACAAACTGATATACCAGTTTTAGCTATGGCAGTAAATAAAAATGAAAATGGATGGAAAATATCAGTTGGAGCAAGACCTCACAAAGCAAAGCTTGCTAGTGAAACAGCTAAGATATTGTCAGCAAGTCCTAATGATGAGGAAATCGAAAAAGCTTGCGAAATTTTAGTTAAAGAAATGAGTTTTGATTCTAATATGAGAGCATCAAAAGCATATAGAGAAATAATTGCAAAAGTGTTATTAAAGAGAAGTATAAAAGCTGTTGAGGGGGATAATGATGCTAATTAAAATTTGGATAAATTCAAAGATGTATAATGAAGAAATTGAAGACGATAAGGTATTATTAGATTTTTTAAGAGAAAAAGGTTATTTAGGGGTGAAAAGAGGGTGTAATACAACTAATTGTGGACTTTGTACAGTATGGGCTAATGAAAAACCTATTTTATCATGTTCTAGACTTGCAGTTCAAATGAATGGGATGAAAATAGTAACCATAGAGGGGCTAGAAAATGAAGCAAAAGAATTCGCTGAGTTTTTAAGTGCACAAGGGGCAGAACAATGTGGATTTTGTAGCCCGGGTTTTGTTATGACAGTTTTAGCTATGGTAAAGGAATTAAAAAAACCTACAGAAAAAGAAATAAAAAATTATTTATCAGGAAATTTATGCAGATGTACTGGTTATGTAGGACAACTTAGAGCAATTAAAGAATTTTTATCAAAAAAAGAGGGTGAAGCATAATGAGAATAGTAAATCAGAGTATACCAAAGATTGATTCAATTCCTTTAATAACAGGTAAGCCAGTTTATACTAATGATATGGTTCCTACTAATGCGTTAGTTGTAAAACTTTTAAGAGCTAAAGTTGCACATGCAAATATTCTTGAAATAAAAAAAGATATAGCATTAAAAGTTCCAGGAGTAGAGTGTATTTTAACTTATGAAGATGTTCCAAAAACTAGATTTATGGTTGCAGGACAAGCTTACCCAGAACCAACACCGTATGATAGATTGATTTTAGATAAAAAAGTTAGGCATGTTGGTCAAGCTATTGCTATAGTTGCAGGAATAAATGAAAAGGCTGTAGATAAAGCTTTAAAGCTTATAAAAGTTAATTATGAGATTTTACCAGCAATTATAAATCCTAAAGATGCAATAGATAATGAAAGCATAATTCATGATGAAGAAGATTATTTTTCGAATTTTGATTGTGGACAAGATCCTAAAAGAAATATATGTGCTAAGAGTCAAATGTTAAAAGGAAATATTGAAGATGTATTTGAAAAATGTGATGTAATTATAGAAAATACATATAAAACAAAAGCTAATGCACAAGCTATGATGGAAACTATGAGAGCTTTTACTTATCTTGATTGCTATGGGCGATTAGTTGTTGTTAGTGCAACTCAAGTGCCATTCCACGCTAGAAGAATATTAGCTAGAGCTTTAGAAATTCCAAAATCAAAAATTAGAGTAATAAAACCTCGTATAGGAGGAGGTTTTGGAGCAAAGCAAACAGCATCAATGGAGATGTATACTGCTATAATAACATTAAAGACTGGAAAAGCAGCACATTTATCATATAGTAGAACAGATACTTTTATAGACACAACAAGTAGACATAGTATGGAGATTACTATAAAACTTGGAGCAAATAAAGATGGAAAGCTTAAAGCTATGAAAATATACGCTTTATCAAATACAGGAGCTTATGGCGAACATGGCTCTACAGTAGCTGGACTTGTTGGGGTAAAAACATTATCAGTTTATAATAAACTTGAAGCATATGATTTTAGTTATGATGTGGTTTATACAAATACTATGGCAGCTGGTGCTTTTAGAGGATTTGGCGCAACACAAGGTTTTTTTGCTGTAGAATCTGCGATTAATGAAATGGCTGCAAAGCTTGGAATTGACCCAACTGTAATAAGAAGTAGAAATATAGTAGAAGAAGGCGAAAAGATGCATGCCTATCATGGAGAAGAATTGAAAAGTTGTACCCTTGATAAATGTATAGGAAAAGCTAAAAAAATGATTGATTGGGATAAAAAATATCCTAGAAAAGATATGGGGAATGGAAAAGCAAGAGGAGTTGGAGCAGCTGTAACTATGCAAGGATCAGGAGTTACTAGTATAGATAAGGGTTCTGTTGAAATTAAGCTTGGCGATGGTGGATATTATCAGTTAATGCTTGGTTCATCTGATATGGGAACAGGTTCTGATACAATATTAGCACAAATAGCAGCCGAAGCTTTGAATTGTGATTTAGATAAAATAATTGTAAGTGGCGTTGATACAGATATGTCTCCTTATGATAAGGGGTCGTATGCTTCAAGTACAACATATGTAACAGGGATGGCAGTGTTAAAAACTTGTGAAGAGATGAAAAAAAGAATTTGCTTAGAAGGTTCTAAGGAATTACAGTTAGAATTAGAAGAAGTAGAGTTTGATGGAGAATTTGTTAGAGAAATAAAGGGTGAAAAGCAAATATCTCTCGACGATTTAGGTGAGAGATTATTAGTTGGAAATAAACAAAGTATTGTTGTTTCAATATCACATTCTAGTGATGTGTCACCTCCTCCATTTATGGTAGGATTGGTTGAAGTTGAGGTTGATAAAGAGACTGGGCACATTGAAATAATAGATTATGTTTCAGTTGTAGATTGTGGAACAGTTATAAATCCAGGGCTTGCTAGAATACAAGCTGAGGGAGGAATAGTTCAAGGTATTGGTATGGCATTATATGAAGATATAAATTACAATAAAGCCGGAAGAATGATAAATGATACATTTATGCAATATAAGCTACCAACAAGGCTCGATATAGGAAATATAAATATTGAATTTGTAAGTAGTTATGAGCCAACAGGACCGTTTGGTGCTAAATCAATAGGTGAAGTTGTTATAAATACACCAGCTCCTGCAATTGCTAATGCCATTTATAATGCAATGGGAGTTAATATAAGAACGCTTCCAATTACAGCAGAAAAAATAATTATGGCTAAATTTGATAATGAGTAGAATTAACAGAAGGATTTAATTAAACAGGTATTTTTAAGATAAAAAAAGGAAGTTCAGTTTTGAACTTCCTTTTTTTATCTTAATTAGTTAGCAAGAGATAATATTTCATCTTCTGGTAATGATGAATCACAACGAACTTCTATTTCATTGTTCTTTTTAACTATAAATCCAGGAACTGTTACAACATTAAATTCAGATCTAAAGTTAGCTATTCCTTCATCTGAAAAATCTTCACTATTAATATAGTAAATAGTTGTGTTTATTTGATTAGCTAAAAAGCCAAGTTTTTTAGCAAATTTTCTACAATAAGGACAAGTCGCTCTACCAATGTATATAACAGCTAAATCTTGAGTTGTTATAAGATTTTTAGCTTCTACTGATGTTACTTGTTTAAATGTTTTGATATCTTCTTCATATGTGTTATCTTCGAACATATTCATTCCTCCTGAGTATATTTATATTTTAATTAATTATAGCAAAACTAATTTATTACATCAAATAAATTGGTATATATAATGCTAGTTTTAATATATAGATTAATTTTAAGAAATTTTTAATAATTATTTGGAAAAATAAGGTTGATAATATAACTATAGTGTATTACAATATAGTTATAGATTGCAATACAAGGTAGTTGGGAATATTAAAGATAAGGTTGTTTTAGGAGGTGAGAAATATGGCAAAAGCAACTCAATTACTCAAAGGCATAATGGAAGGTGTAATATTAAAAGTTATTTCCTTTGAAGAAACATATGGATATGAGGTATATCAAAAATTACAGGAATATGGATTTGAGGAGTTTGCAGAAGGTTCATTATATCCGTTGCTTTTAAGATTAGAGAAAAATAAATTAATAAAATCGGAAAAAAAACAATCGCCATTTGGACCTGATAGAAAATATTATAGTCTTACAAAAGCTGGAGAAAGTGAGTTAGAAGAGTTTAAAAATGCATGGGAATTAATAAATAATAATATAGAAAAATTATGGGGAAAATAAAAGGGGGACTTATAATGGATTCTAAAAATAATTTAAAGGGTGAATATTTAGAAATGTATAATACTGTTATAGATGAAATTGAGGCAGAGGAATTAACTATTAATTATACAGCAGAAATTAAAAATGATGTTTTAGATATACTTTTGTCGGCACAACAAGATGGGGTGAAACCTATAAATATTATAGGAAATACTAGAGAATTTATAGATGAATTAGTACATGATTTTAAAAAATCTACTTTAGGAGTGTATACATTTGGTAAAAGCATAGCTCATCTTTTATCAGTTATGGGGATTATAGCTCTTATGAGAATAGAAAATGGACAATTAGCGATTACGGTAGATTTGTTATTTATTGGTATTTTGGCACCTGTTACTAGTTTGTTAGGAATTAAATATTCGAAAAGTTTAAATTTAGGTATTTCTAGGAGGAGTAAGAGTATATTAATAGATTTAGGAAGTTATGTTGTTTTAACTATAATAGTTACATTTATAGCTGTATTTTTGAAGATACCAACTATTTTTACTATTAGTTCGGCTTATCCTTTAGTAATTGGTAGTATAATTTTAGGATTTGCTATTTTATGTTTAATAGAGTTCAAATATAAATAAAATTTGACATTATATTATAATTATAAAAAATAAACTTTAGTAAACAAAGGAGAAAAAATGAATAATATAAAACATACTTTTGAAGCTATTTTTAATGCTAATTCAAAAGTTTTAATTTTGGGTACACTTCCATCTGTTAAATCTAGAGAAGTAGATTTTTATTATGGTCATCCACAAAATAGATTTTGGAAAGTTATAGCAGCAATAACTAGAGAAGAAAACTATAGTACAATAGAAGAAAAGAAGAAAATGCTATTAGATAATAATATAGCTATTTGGGATACTATCTCGTCATGTGATATAGTGGGTTCAAGTGATTCTAGTATTGCTAATGTAATACCAGTTGATTTATCAATTATTCTAGAAAAATGTGATATTAAAAAAATATATGTTAATGGTGGGAAAGCGTATGAATTATATAATAAGTATTTATTAAATAAAACAGGTATAGAAGCTATAAAACTTCCATCTACAAGTCCGGCAAATGCAAGATGGAATTTAGAAAAATTAATTGATGAATGGAGTATATTAAAAGAAGATATAATAAAAAAAAATTAATAATTTGAATTTTAAGGAATATTTTTGAAATCTTCTACTTATAATTTTATGGGTAGAAGATTTTTTTATTTTAAATAAATATTTTAATAGTATATGAGGTGATTTTATAATGAATAAACTTACAAAATTAAAGAGGACAATTCAAAAACATAGAGAAAAAAATGAGAGCCCACTATATTTAGATGATGATAGAGATTTGTGTTATACTCAGTGGTGCGATGAATGCGAGGCATATGTTTTAAAGGGAGTATTAACAGAGCTTCCTTTTGGGGAATATGAAGATGAAGAAATATTTGAGGTTATTGATGAAGCAAGTGAGGATGAATTTGTAATGCATTACAATAATCTTGAAACTTGCAGTTGTGATAAATATAACTGATAATTAAGTTATATTTTAAACAAAGGAGAAAAGAATATGGAAAAATGTTTGTATTGTGGAAAAGAATTAAATAAAAAAAGTTATGAAAATAAAATTGGTTATTTTTGTAGTCAAGAACATTTTGATAAGTACTTAGAGGGTTTATCAGACGATGAATATATACAAATTCAAAATTCATTTTGTGTTTGTAGTGATGAGTAATTAAGAGGGGCGAGCTAAATAATGCTTGTCCTTATTCTATGGATATTATTCAGTATCTATAGAATAAGGACAAGCATTTTTAGAATAAGTACTCTTTTAATTCTGAAATCTCATCTTCTGTAATTTCGTAATTATCTTGCTTTTTTAAATATTCATTATATTCTTCATCAGTCATAGTATAGGCATCTTTTTGCTCAGTAGCATCAACATATAGCTGAGCACATCTTTCATATTCATCTCCAGCACTTGCATAAATAAGCATTTCCAAAATATCTAATGCAACAATGCTTCGAAGATTAATAACATTAGATTCTTTACTGTATTCTTCAATACTATCCCAGTATGAATATGGAGTAATTAAATCTGCTAACATTCCTAGATGAGAAAGTTTAATATTTTCTTCTAGTATAATTTTAGTAATTATTTTTATATCTTCTTTATTTACAACCTCATCTATCCCTAAATCTAATAGTTCAGCTTCATATAAATGTTTATATCTATATTTGATTGATAAGACCTCTAAATAGTCTAAAAGTTTCTTCATTTGTTATTCCTCCTTATATAATAGATTTATATTCCACTAAATGTATAATTTAGTAGATGTTATTTATATAATAGAACTTTATTAAAAAAAAATAAAGTTCATAAAGGTTAAAAATATATAGTAAAGAGATTATTGACATTTTAAAATATATATTGTATTATTTGAATATAAAGATTATAAGAATTGGAAGGGTGATTAGAATGACTAGACCATCAGAATATCATAAACAAGGATATACATGTGGAGAAGCAATAATAAAATCTTATAATGAGGAATTTGGAACAAATATACCAATTTCTTTAGGAAGTGCTATGGGAACTGGATTTACTGTAGGATCATTATGTGGATCAATTGGAGCAGCAGGTGCAATAATTGGAATACAAAAAGGTAGAGATTCTAATGAAAAAGAAAATGAAGCACGAGCTTTGAATAGAGAGTTAATGACAAAAATAAATAAAGAGTTTAATACACCAATATGCAAAGAACTTAAAAAAAATAAAGTTTCTTGTGCGACAATTATAGATTATACATATGATAATCTTAAAGAGACATTACAAGAAAAATAATTATAAAAATATACTCTCTTAATTTAAGTAACTTAAATTAAGAGAGTATATTTTTTATGCGTTAATAGAAATTTGATTATTAGCACCATTTCTTTTAACTTTATTCCAACTTTGAGGTTTGAAGAAATATTCAATAGACCCCCATAAGCAAATGACTATCATTATAGCTCTAAAAATTAAAATTTCATAAATAAGCAAAAAGAATAGTCTGATTTTAGAGGTTTTAGAAATATCTATATCAGATTGTTTAAGCATAATAAAAACTGTTAAATCATAAGCAACGTACAGTAAAATTCCAAGTGCAAATGCTAGATATATTAAAATTCCTATATGTTTATGAGTTATAATTTCATCTGAAAAATACGCAATACCAGCTATCATACAAACTATAGAAATATAGGCTAAAATTAAATTTTCAAAAATCATAAAAAATGATAATTTATCTTTAAAGAAATTTTTAAAAAGGAACTTATGATGATGTTTGAATGCATCCATAAATCCCTTTTGCCAACGAATTCTTTGTTTAAAAAAATCATGCCAATTATCAGGAACTTCTGTAAAACAAATAGCTTTATCATTAAAAACAACTTTTTTATTATATTTCAAGGCATATCTATGAAATTTTATAGTAACATCAATATCTTCGCCTATAGTTTTAGTAAATCCATTAACTTTTAACATGACTTCTCTGTTGAATACTCCAAAAGCACCTGATACAACTGATAATGCTCTAAGTTTTGCATAAGAATTTTTAGTTATAAAAAAGCCTTTTAAATAATCTATAAATTGTATAGATTCAATAATTTTACTAGGGGCAATATAAAATATTTTTTTGCCAGAGAAATTTTTTATACCTTGAGAGGTTATAATATTTCCGCCAGTTGCAATTACATCATTATCTTGCAATGTAAGATTTATGTAATGTAAAGCATCATCTTTTAATATAGAGTCTGCATCAAGAGTTACTAGAAACTCATCATTAGTAAAGTTTATTGCAGCATTTAAGGAATCAGCTTTTCCACCATTTAATTTATCTATTACTTTCATATTAGAATATTTTTTAGAAGTATAAATATTTTTAATTTCTTCGCATTTAAGAACTAAATTTGAAGTATTAAAAAGAGTATCTACTAAATTTAAATTTTGCTTTAATAATTTTAAAGTATTGTCTTTTGAACCATCATTAATAAATATAATTTTGAGGTTCGGATATTGTAAATTTGCAAAATTATTTATTGCAGATTCAACAACAACTTCTTCATTATAGCAAGGGACAAGCATGGTTATTTTTTTAAAAGTTTTGACTTTAGTTAAATCCATCTTATCATTTTCACTTTTAGAGAAAATATTCCATCTATAAACGTTGTATAAGTGTAATATACCAAATAATATTATTAGTATAAATACAGTTGTGAAAAAATAAGTCATTATAATGTGCTCCTTAGAAATTAAATTGTGCTAATTTTTAGTTTATTTTTAGTTTTATTTAATGTCAAATATTACATGTAAAATAAAATATTACATAAAATGAGTTAAAAAGGGAATTTGATTAAAAAATATATTATTAATTACAACTTTTAAAGGTAAATATTCCATTAATTAAAGTTTTTATAATTTAATTATAAAAAAATAATATTTGAAGATATTAAAAAACTCTTTACAAAAGTATGATGTAAAGAGTTTTTTTGGATTTATATTTGTAATAATTAGGTTGTTTTTATACTGAAATAGATAAATTTATTAGTATTTTTTAAGATATCTGAATACCTAAAATAGTAGTTTTTAGTAAAGATATTCCTGAAAATATAAATAATCTACTATTTTATAATAAGACTTAATTATTTACTTGATAAATGCTATAGTAAAGAACTAACTCTTGTTTATATTCTAGATTTTTAGTTGTAGTCTAGGAGCTTAGATAAGGCACTATCTAATACTGTACCTATAGAATCATTAATTATCAAATTAGCTTTATTATCAGCAGGTGTGGCAGATTTATTTATTAAAATTATATTTTTGCCATTAAAATAATTTATAAGCCCAGCAGCAGGATACACAATAAGAGAAGTACCTCCAATAATTAAAGTATCAGCTTTAGAAATTGCGTTGATAGATCCATCAATTACTGAGTTATCTAAGCCCTCTTCATACAATACGACATCAGGCTTTATGATACCTTTGCACTCAGTACATGTAGGCACACCATCAGAATTTAAAATAAAGTTTAAATCATAGAATTTATTACATTTAGTACAGTAATTTCTATGGATAGAACCATGTAGTTCAAAAACATTTTTACTTCCAGCCATTTGATGCAGACCATCTATATTTTGTGTAATTATCGCCTTTAATTTTCCGAGTTTTTCTAGTTTTGCTAATGCTATGTGCGCTTTATTTGGCTTAGCATGTTCATATACTAATTTTTCTTTATAAAAATTAAAAAATTCTTTAGGATATTTAATATAATAACTATGAGAAACTAATTGTTCAGGAGTTAATGTAATATTTAATTTTTGGTTGAATATCCCACTAGCACTTCGGAAATCAGGAATATTAGATTCCGTAGAGACTCCTGCACCTCCAAAGAAAACTATATTATTACTTTCTGTTAAAATTTTATTTAATTCTTTTATTTTATTTTCCATAAAATCATCTCCCATTGTATTCGTAAATTAAGTACTGAGGTTTCCTATTTTGCATAAAATTTGGAGTGTTGAAGTAGTCAGTAATACCAAATGTATAAGTAGTGTAACCTGTTGATACTACAAGAGGTTTATCTACAGTTAGACCAATAAAAATTTCGTTTTGACTTAAAGGAATATTATTTTTATTAGCACTAGTAAGTAAGCTAGAAGCAAAGGTACAATCAACATTAACCCACTGCTTGTTTAGATATACTTGATTCCAAGTATGAGGCTTTCCATTTGCAAGGCCTCCAATTTGACGCACAGATAAACCGACATCTCTGCACATTACCGAATAAAGAGCCGCAAATCCTGTACATACACCCTTTTTATTATTAAATGCATATATAGCTGGATATTTAACTCCATATGCATTTAGATCATATTTTACATTTTCAGCAACCCAAACATATAAATCTTGAGCTTTTTGATAGTTAGTAGTTGCTAGAGCTGTTATTTGATTAGCTTTAGCTTTTATAGCATTATTTCCAACTGTTACTTGATTTGCAGGTTGTCCATCTACAGTCGAAACGTTATTTGGGTATTTACTTGTATTATTTGTATTACCGGAATAAGCTGTAACAGACCCAAAGTTTGCTTCATCCCAAAGGCTACCTGCTATTATAACATTCTTTTTGATGCCTTTTTGACTAAATAAGGATGAAAATGGCATAGAACCTAAAATTAATAATATAGCTATTATAATCACTATAAATAATTTTTTCATAGCACTGTAGACCTCCATTTATATTTTAAATATTATGATTAAAAATTTTTTTAAATTTGTTGTAACTTATAAGTTTATATAAAAATTATAAATCAAATTTAGAGTTAAAAGTTAAATAAAAGATAATAAAAAAATTTTTTTAGAAAAAAATTCGTAGGAACAAACCTAGAAATTTTGCGTTAAAAATGGTAAAATTTTACATAAGGAATAAATTAAA
>JBOFRC010000377.1:0-6136 GCA_051650825.1 Sarcina sp.
AACCAATCAATTATTTAGTATAAAAAAATCTATTAAGATAGTAAAAATGATAGGTTTAGTACTTTTTATAAGTGGTATATTAGCATTTACTATTACATTAGTAGCAACTAAATTAGTTTAATAAAATTAAATAGCTACTTTATGGACTCAAAATTTTATTACCAAATTATCTAAGAATCTTTATTTATGTAGTTTCTATTCTCATAAAATAGAAACCACATAAATAAATTCTTCAATTGCATAAACTCCTCCAATATAGTATACTTATTAAACAATAATAATTATTGTTTAATAGCAACAAAAGGAGAGGAGTATAATTAATGGAATCAAGAAAAACTTTAAAACTTATGGCTAAAGATCAACTTAAAAATGGTAAACATGGTTATTGGTCATTTGTAATATCATTAATTATTTTTTATATAATAGTAGGAATTGTATCAGGTTTAGATATAAAATTTCATTTTTCAATAATAAGTGGACTACTAGGAATATTTTTAATTTCACCCCTAGCAGCAGGATTTTATTACGCAGCTTATAGGACAACAGAAGGGAAACTGCATGTTTGTAGTTTTTTAAACTTTATATCAAGTGGTGTAAAACCATATTTTAAAATTATAATCCTTCAAATAATTATAGGAATTATAATTTCTATAGGTTTTATTTTTTTAATAATACCAGGAATAATTCTTACATTATTACTTAGTCAATCTATATTTATAATGAGTAAAACAGATTGTTCAATAGGACATGCAATATCTCATAGCATAAAATTAATGAAAGGTCACCTTTTAGAATACTTTATATTCCAATGGAGTTTTATATTATGGTATCTCTTAATTGCTATCACAGGCGGACTTGCTAGTGTATTTGTATTGCCTTATATTAATACAACTTTTGCTAATTATTATAATAACCTTGAAATAAATTTTACTTATAATAATTAATTAAATTAATTAAAGATATCTGATTTTTTATCAGATATCTTTTTGTTTTTAATAACTAAACCTCTATATTAATATTTTTCTAAACTATATTTATAAAATTTATTAACAATTTCAAAAAATAATATGTGAATATTTAAAGAACACTCATAAATTAAGATTTGTATATTATCTTGTAAATACATATAATGCTTTTTGTATATTTTTTTTGAAATTAGCTAGAAATACTTATTTATTCTAGCTAAATAATTTTACAGTATAGGGAAAATTTTTACATAAGAAGAAATTTTAGGAGGGATAAAATGAAATTAGATGCAAAAAAATTAATAAATCTTGTTATCTCTAAAACTATAATATTTATAGCAGCTACAGCTTTTGTTTTGCTATTTAAATATATTTTTGGTGAAAATAATTCATATATAGGAATAAGCGTATTTATAGCAACTCTTATGTACTTAGAAAGAGATTTAACACAAAACTTTATACGACATACTTTAACTTTCATAGGTATTAATGTAGTTATGGGTATTATGACAAGCCTTATTGTCCTTAATCCATGGACAGGCATTCCACTTAACTTAATATTAGTCTTTGGTATTGGACTTTATTTCTGTCCAGACCTTAAAAGACCCGTATATGTGCCTTTTATATTACAATATATATTTTTAATTTGCTTCCCTGTACAAATTAGTAAATTACCTGTAAGATTAATTGCTTTAGTTGTAGGCGCAATAATAATTATGATACCTCAACTATTAGTTAATAGAAAAAAAATAGAAAAAGCTTCTATAAAAATATTTTTAGGGATAAGTAATCTAATTCCTAAAAGATTAGAGCTAATGATAAATGGACAGCCTACTCAAAACTTAGATAAACAAATATATAACATGTTTATTTCTTTAAAATCTATAATTCTTGATGGGCGTGATAGAAACTTTTATATTTCAAGAGAAGGACAAGGGAGTATTACTCTTCTAACAGCTTTAGAAAACATAACACTTGAAAGTTCAAAACTAAAAGATATACCTTTAGAATTTTTAGAATTTTTCAATAGTTACTTTAGTAATTTCTCAAAACTTTTAAACAGAGAACTTTCTGCTAAAGATTTTAGAGATATCTCAACTAAACTGATAGAAAAACATAACGAATTACTTTCAAAAGATGTCCATAGTTTAAAAATAATGAGAAGCCTTTATACTATTAATACTGCTGTAAAAGGTTTAGACGAAAAATTTGAACACACAATAAAAACTTCAATAGAAGATTTACCACAAAACTTTAAAAATATAACTAGATTTTTAAAAAGCAGCAAAAATTCAATTGGATTTAGTTATGCTGTAAGAGTATCAATAGGAATGACTATTGCATGCTTTATAACTCAAATTTTTAAATTAGAAAATGGAATTTGGATTATGTTTACTATTTTCTCACTTGTCAATCCACTTTATGAAGCAAGTAAATATAAATCTAAAGATAGAATTATTTCTACATTATTAGGAGCTTTAGCTACTATAATTTTATTAACTATTTTTAAAACAAGTTCAGAAAGAACTATTATAATTTTACTAGCAGGATACTTCCTTTGCTATACAACAACTTACAAATATATGATTTTCCTAGCAACCATTTCTATTGTTGCTATGACAACAGGAACAGGTAATGCACTTGACTTCACTATGCAAAGAATTCTATTTGTCCTAGTTGGTTTTGTTATAACTATTATTTTAAATACTTTTGTTTTAAGAACAGATCTTGAAACTCAAAATGAAAAATTAAAAACTAAATATGCAGCATTAATTTTCATTATGATAGATGAAATTTATAAAATGACAGAAGATAGAATATTAAAATATAATAGAATAAATAATCTATTCTTATCTACTGCTTTAATAGAAAAAACTATACAGGACAATTTTAATGTAGCGCTAGTTCCTCATAAAGAGGAAATTGATTTAAATAATAGATTACTAAATAATACTGTTTATAATCTATATCTTGAACTTGAGAGAAATATAGACAACTTAGAATACGTTGAATTTTTAAGAAGTGAATTACAAAAACTTTCTAATAGTTATTCATTAGAAAACTTTGCTAATACTGAAATTAAAATAAAAAATACAAAATCAACATCACAAAAATTAGTATTTGCTAATATCTATGATATAAAATATAGATTGTTCAATTTCGATAATACTGATGAAATTGAAAAAATTGTAGTCTAAAGAGCATAGGCCAGTAAGAATTTTATATTCTTGCTGGTTTACTTTTTAAATAAAAAAAGATTATACTTACATATCGTTATAAAGTGTTTAATTTACTTTATAAACTAATATGAAGTATAATCTTTAATCTGAACTATCCTACTCAGGTGAATCTCCTGAATAAAACCATCGAATTCTTTATTATACATATATACTTAACATCCTTTTCTAATAAATATATTTCTTATATACTTAAACTAATTTTGTCATTGTTAATCTCATCATTCTTGCTACTACATCTTTAAAAATTTCTTTTGTATTTGTTGCGAACATATCAACGCCCTCCTTTTTATTTTTTCTTTTAATACTAAACTAATTTTGTCATTGTTAATCTCATCATTCTTGCTACTACATCTTTGAAAATTTCTTTTGTATTTGTTGCGAACATATCAACGCCCTCCTTTTTATTTTTTCTTTTAATACTAAGCTAATTTTGTCATTGTTAATCTCATCATTCTTGCTATTACATCTTTAAAAACTTCTTTTGTGTTTGTTGCGAACATAATTCATTTCTCCTTTCATTTGCATTATTTAAAGCACTTACGCCCTTTACAGATAATATACTACCATGTTAAATTTTTTTGTCCATTAATTTTTTTGCATTATTTTAGTATCTTTTCTTGCAAAAAAAGCATTTAATATTTTACTTGAATGTTTTCTTGCAAAATAACCACCCCCTAATCACTTAATTTATTAATTTATTAATATAATAAGATAATATTTAATTTTCGTTTAACTTTAGCGTGCTAAAGGTATAAAAATCCACTAAAAAACTTTAGAAAATCTCACTTTTATCATAAAAACACTACTAATTATGCATAAAAATTCTCATTGCATACTTTTATACAAATTTTATACACTTTAGGTGTTCTTCATACAAATACACTACTCCGCTAATACACTACATAAGCTACTTTAGAAGATTTTTATCTAAATTCATATATTTAAAACTTTAAGTACAATTTATACATTTTAAAAAAAATCATTCGGATAAAATAATATTTTATTTGTTATATTTTTCTCAAAATTATACAAAAACTTTATTAAATACTATCGAAATCTCATTTTTAGCAAAATAATACTCTATGTTTTTTGCTTAATAACAGTATTTTTCTTTATAACTTTAAAAATTATAAACTTTTTATTTATTCACACTTTAGATATAAAATGTACTTATTTTATTCATATTATTTCTTTTTTAGACATATGTTAGTGGTATTATGTGATTGCAGATCTAAAAGCTCTAAGCAACTTATCTTTATTAATTTAAATTAATATTCTTAAGCTACTTCAGAACTTAGGAAATATTTACAAAATATCTAAGGAAAGAGGTCATTTATTATGATGAATACATTTAAAGTATTAGAAAAAGGGATAATTAAAAATAATCGTAAACTAAGAAGTGAAGGTTTTACTCCAGCAGTAGTGTATGGAACATCTTTAGAAAAACCTCAAGCTATTAAAATAGAAGATAAAGTTCTTTTAACAATGTTCAAAGAAAAATCTATGGGATCAATAATCCCTCTTGAACTTGATAATAAAAAAATTAACTGCGTTATAAAAGAAATCCAAAAAAATAACTTTGGTAAAACAATACATGTAGATTTCCAAGCAGTTAATGCAAATGATTCAATCAAATTACACATTCCTGTTGAATTTATAGGACATGAATCACTTGCAAGTCATGGATTAATATTTGAGGCTGTTGAATCAAATCTTGAATTCCATGGACATCCTCAAGATATTCCTGAAAAAATGGAAATAGATGTTGCTAAAATGGCAGCTAATGAAAAAATTCTTATAAAAGATTTAAATCTTCCAAAAGGAGTATCTGTTAGTGGAGATCCTGAAACAGTTCTTGCAGTAGTTAAAGCTCCTCATATAGTTGAAGAAGTTGTAGAGGAAGCTGTTGTAGCACCTGTACAAACTACAGAAAGCGCTGAATAATTTTGAAGTTTAATTTTTAAATCAATCTACTTTAAAAGGCTAAGTCTTATTTTCTAAGACTTAGCCTTTTATTATTATTTATTTTTTAATAAAGATTGATAACTTTTTCATTTTTTTTAATATTAGTTTTAAACTGACCATTTTCTTTATTTATATATACTATAAAATTATTAAGAATTTCTATATCGTTAATATAGAAATCATAAGCATTCTCTGTTAAAAAGTTTTTTAGGAATACTCTTATTCTATCATTAGCTAATTTTCCTTCTATAGTTTCATCATACTTTATTACAAGCGTACTAAAATTCGTTTCTTCTAAAAGTCTTTGAATATAATCCTCAAAAACTATTTTATCTATTTCTTTTTTCAAATCACTATCTGAGATATTATTCATCTCATGCCCTGTATTTATTGCAACTTGCATGAGTATTTTAGTTATAAAATCTTCATAACTACATTTAGATATACTTTCCTTTTGTAATTTTTTTGCCTTTTCATAAGGCATGTCACAAAAATAAGAGTCTCTTATATAATCATCTATTCTATCGCCTAAATTATATAATTTTCTATAGAATATATCGTCTATTTCCATATTATCAATTCCTTTCAAACTCACATATACAATTATAACATATCAAAAACTCATACAAATTTTTTTATTAATACAAACCATAGTTTTTTAAAACTATAGCTATTAGAGAAAAGGAACCTTCAAAATTTATTATAAATTTTGAAGGTTCCTTTTATATTAAATTTAAATTATTTCATAATTGTATTAGTTTTAATTTTCGCTTTTTATAGCCATCATATCTTGTGCTTCTAATTGTTGCATTTTTTGAGTATTTTGGAATTGTGGTACTCTAAATGTAAATGTATCATTAGCATCATATAAATAACTATATTGATTTATTAACTTCCCTAAAGTTGTAGCATAATAAGGTGCTGTCCCATATTGATGCCATAAGTCATTTGTAGGTCCATTAAAGA
>JBOFRC010000378.1:0-12489 GCA_051650825.1 Sarcina sp.
TGGTGAATAATTACATTCATTTATTACAGCCATTTCATAAAGAGCTTTTCTACATTCAAACTCATCATCTATATAGAAATCTAAATCATATGCTAGTTCATATAATAAGTCTTTAATATTTTCCATACTTAATAACTCCTGTAAAATTTTTCTGATATAAATATATTCTAACATTGTATTCTTTAGTCTTATTTTCAAAAATTCATACCATATTAATTTAATTATTTATATCGTTGTAAAGATATTTTAAATTTAGCTCCTGATAATTTTCGAAAAATTCTACTTTCAATATGTAACTATTTTAGATTAATTAAAATATATTATTATAAAATAAATTTACAAGGAAGTGTCAAATTTGACTGCAGTTATTGATGCAATTCTTTATACATTCAATTCAACCTCATCTACAATTTTATATAATGAGTCCATTACATTTACTTCTAATTACACATCTGAACCAGATATACTTTTTATAAAAGAAAATTCACCTCAATTTTGTATAACTAAGGCTGGGCATTATGCTATTGACTGGTGGGTAGCAACACAAAGTGGATCGTTCGGATCATCTGTTGCTTTTTCAATAAAATATACTAAAAATGGTATTGTAAAACATAGAGCATCAGCAAGCCCATTGAAAACTGGTATAATAACTGGAAACTCTATACTTCATGTCGAAGATAGTGATTTACCTTTTACGTTTGAATTAACTAATGTAACAAGTTATGGGAATGAAGAATCAGTTGTAGTTTTGGCTCTAAATACTATAGTCCAAGCTGGTTTAACTGTAATGCAATTAGAACATGAAGGAATTCAAGGCCCTAAAGGCGATAAGGGGGATAAAGGTGATACTGGTGATACTGGTTCGATAGGAGCAATAGGTCCTAAAGGAGAAAAAGGAGATAAAGGAATTCGTGGAGATATAGGTCCAAGAGGCCTTACTGGTGAAAGAGGACCACAAGGATTTACTGGTGATAAAGGCATTAAGGGCGATGTTGGACCACAAGGAGCAACTGGTCCTAAAGGTGATATAGGACCTAAGGGTGATAAAGGTGATATTGGGTTATCTGGGTTCGTTAATAAACTTTCAAGTTTATCTAGTTCAATTACCAACAAAAATTATTATTCTATTCCTTATCAAAATTCTATTAATTTTATTGATGATGTGAGTATATTCGTATTACAGCAAAATGCTATAAGCCCTATAACTTCATCTGCTATTAAACTACTCCCAAATGGAGACATAACGTTTTTAGAAGCAGGTTTATATGATTTAGTTTGGTATCTATGTATTGAAGGCACAGAGCAAATTTCTGAATTTTCATTTAGCGTTGTGCAAGTAGTAAATTCTAATCCTATATATTCTTCTCCTTTGATAAAATGCACTTATCCTACACTAATCGTAGGCTCTGTCCATTCTCAAGGTTTAATTCAGGTTACTACAGCTCCTATTACAATTAGAATAATTAACTCTAGTATTCCTTCTGGCGACCATAATAGCACTGGAAAAATACAACTAGATAATTCTCTCGATATAAAAGGAAAACTTAAAATTATAGGTTATACAATTAATTAAAATTTATATATCTAATGTTTATACCTAATTTAAAAAAAATTATAAATTATTTGAAAATTTCACTTTTAAATTATAGGAATATTTGTTAAATTTAAATAACTAATAGAGAAATTTTTATTCTCTATTGGTTATTTAATTTTCTTTAATCTATATATTCTATTTAAGGTATATATATCAATATATTTATCATTTTCATCAATTTTTTGAACCTTTGATGTTTTCACATAATCTCCATTAGGATAAAAAAACATCACGCGTCTTCCAACTATTAGATATGCTAAATCTATTTCGCATTCACGCCCAATATTAAATCTAGTACTTTCTATTGATTCTAATTCATCAAGATTTATTATATCTTCAATAATAAATTTCATAAAATACACCTCCATTAAGAATTTTACTTATAAAAATTTATTTAATATTATTCCTAGAGTATTATATAACTATTATGTTTTATAGTACAATAAAAACTAAAAATTATACAAATATTTTATATCTATTTTTCAACAATTTTATTATAGTTTTTTTATTATAACTTTTTTATTAATTATTGATGTTATTAAAATGAATGTAGACTTAAATTTTTCCCCATATTTAAATATTAAAACCTAAAGTCTACATTAACAAATTTTTGACTAGTTTAGAGTTATCTTATTTTTAAAACTTAATAATTTTCCTTAAGATTATCACTAAAAATGTCAATAATAAGACAATAACTGCTCCTATACATAATAAAAGAATAGGAAATTTATCAATATTATTCAACCCTACAGCTGTAACTGCCCAAATTAAAACTAAAGTAACAATTTCATCGCTATATATTACAGCAAATAAAATACCTAAAAGAACAAGTACACAAAGTACAACTAGGCTTATATTTATCTCTTGAGCTATTTTTAGGTTCGATAATACTGTTTGTTTTAATACTAAACTTATGTCTACAAATGTAGCTACTAAAAGCCAAGAAAATAATATTGAAAAAGGTATTAAAAATCTTCTTTTCACATTAGATTTTTTAATTTTCGTATAAATTAAATATGCACTAACAGTTGCAATGACTATAAATATTACTGATATTTTAAGCTCAACTAATATTGTAATACCTGTCGAAAACATACATAAAACAAATAGTTTTACCACGCTTCTATACATTTTACATTCATCTTCTTTACAAAAAAAACTTCTTAATACAAATAGTCCAAGTAAAACATATATTAGCAGCCAAATACTAAATGCATACCCTTTAGGCATAAGGATAGGCTTTCCTTGATTAATACCAAAACTTTCACTACTAAAAATAACTGATGCAATCAAAACAAATACAAAACCTACAGTATTTGCAATTCCTATTATTTTTTTGTTCATACAATCACCCCTTAGTTAGTATATGAATATAAGATATTTTACATAACAATAAATAAATTTTTTATTTCTACTTAATTTCGATATAAATAATAAATTCTATTCTATATTTGAACCTAATACAATATTTTTTGAAATTTTTCGATTTTTATTTGTCAAAATAATATTTAGACATAAATTTGACATATTTTATTGTTAATATAGACAGACATTGCAAAAAATTAAGGAGGATATATGAATAGAGAATATCTCTTATCAAAAGAGAAAATTTCAAAATCAGTTTTAAAAATCAGTACACCTTCAGCTATATCAACCCTCTCTTCAGTAATCTACAGTATAATAAATACTATCTTTATAGGAAGATTTGTCGGCTTTATTGGTATAGCTGCAATTTCTATCTATTTACCAATTCAAATGCTTATAGTATCAATTGCTGCACTTTTTGCATCAGGGTGTGGATCTTATATATCTAGAATGCTTGGAATGAAAAATAGAAAAAGTGCTGAACAAACTTTAGGTACTTTAACACTTGTAACCACAACTATAGCAATTATTATTTCAATAATCGGTATAATATTTGCTGCTCCTATTGTAAAAATTTTTGGGGCGAATGGAAATGTATGTTCTGATGCTAGTACATATGCAAGAATGATGTTTATAGGAACATTCTTTTACCCTTATTGCGTTGCTGCAACAAGTGCAATAAGATCTCTTGGAGATACTAACTACTACATGCGTGGTACTATTCTAAGCGTAATTGCTAATATAATATTCGATATATTATTTATAGTTATTTTAAGGTGGGGAGTTTTAGGGGCTGGACTAGCTACAGCACTTTCAAAATTTATTAATTTTGCTTATATTGCATATTATTTCAAAGCTAAATCTCCATTAAAAATTAAAACTAAATATTTAAGATATAATATTCATATTATAAAAAAAGCTTTACCAGTTGGTATTTCTACTTTTATTAATGAATTTACAGGAAGCATGGCATTAATGTTATTAAATAAAGATTTATATTATTTTGGTGGAAACTATGTTGTTGCTGTTTATGGAATTGTCTATAAATTAACATCATTTATACAAAGGCTAGTAGCTGGCTTTTCACGTGGTGCCCAGCCTCTTATTGGTTTTAATATAGGATCACAAAATTTAAAAAGAGTCAGCGGAACTATAAAATGGGGACTGATATATTCAACATTATTAGCAGCTATTGGAAGTATAATAATGATTATCTATTCAAAATATTTTGTACTATTATTTACTAATAACTCTAATATTATTACATATGGAAAAAATATATTAATAATAGCGCTTCTTGGATCACCTTTACTAGGCTTTTATTTTATTTCTATAACTTTTTTTAAAGCTGCAGGAAAAGCAAAAGAAGCTATTATTTTATCTCTATTTAGAAGAGTAATTTTCTTTATCCCATTTCTTTATTTGCTTCCTTATGGATTTAAATTGGGACTTATTGGTATTTGGATTACATTACCACTTTCTAATATTTTATCGGCACTTATTAGTAGTATTTTTTTATTTAAAGAATTTAAGTCTCTAAATAGAATTAAAACTTTAACTTCTTCTAAAACAACCATGGTATCTAAAAATTAGAAAAAAAGAGAATGTTTAATGATGAAGTAAATTTCCACATTAAACATTCTCTTTTTCATTTATAAAATATTTCTAAAAAAATCATTATAAAAATTTTATATCTAATTTAAAAACACACCTTGTGCTACATTAACTTTTATATACTTACAATATAAAACCAAATATACATGTGTTCCTTCTACTTTTTCTTCTAGATGTCTAAGTTCCTTATGTTTTAAAATATCATTATTAACAATTGCATAAAAAGCTGTATCTGAACCTACTTCTATAGCCTTATTAATATATTCTAGTACTTCATTTTCATTTGGCTGCTCAAAAACTTTATAATTAGAAGCATCTTCATTTTTTATTTCATTTACAAACTCAGTAATCCAATCTTTTTCTATATTAATAATATTTTTATGTTTACCAATTTCAAACTTTAATTCTTTCTCTAAATGTTTAATTCCTTCTATCACTCTACTCAAAATACATTTCCTCCTAAAGATAAATTTCATAAAATTACTAGCAATTACTTCTATATAATTAATTTTTATTATTAAATTCACCTAAAATAAAAAATTAAACTTTATATGTTTAGCTCTTGCTCTCTTAGGTAAATGTTACATCTTATATACGTCTTAAGATGTAACATTTGAATTACAGAAATTTTTAAAATAAATAGCAACCTTTCAAATTTTTTATTCCAAATACTCATTTACGAGTATTTTATTTTAGAGTAAAAAGCTATAAAAAAGCAAATATTTAAACAAAAAATAAACGGTAAATAACTAAAATTAATAGTTAACTTACCGTTTATTTTAAAGACTATTATTTATTAGGTGTAAATGGACAATATCCTATTTCATCGCATCTTTCTATCATTTCATCCCATTTTTCTTTTGATATTATAGTATCATAAGCAGTAGGATATAAAATATGATTTTCTTTTACTATGTGGTCTCTTAATTCAAAACATAAGGCTGGTATTAAATTATTAAGTTTTACCTTAACCATTTCAAATTTTATTTTAGGATAATTTTTAGAAATTTTGTTTATATGTTCTTTCTTTTCTCTTAAGCTTACATGTTCTTCTTTCATTACTCTAGTTGGTCCTGTAACACCTAATTTTTCTAATTCAACAAATAAAACATCTTCTTCTCTTTTATGATGTAATTCTGCATCTAATATTAATTGTGAAACTTCTTCTAATTCTTTAAAAATTTCCTCATTTGCTGTCTGTGAATTTTGAATTTGCACATTTAAACCTTCTAATTTATCTAATAATTTCTCAATTTCATCATGTTCTAATATTAATGTATCTAACATATGGCCTTTTTCTATGTTATTTTTAAGATTTTCAAGACCTTCACCTAGAACCTCCATATGCAATGCACATAAGTTTCTCAATTTACTTGGGTCCATTCCATCTTCAATTAAAGCTTGTTCTGCTAAAGATAACTCTAATGGATTTATTGATTCTATAATTTGTAATCCTTCTTTTCTAACTTCTTCTGTTATTTCATCAGCATTAAGTTTAATTAAAAACTTTTTAAGCTCTTCAACTCTATTTTTATCTGCAACTCCGTGACTATTAATTTGTCCTATATTCATTTTCATTAAAAACACCTCTTCTTAGTATTATCTATATATATTTATTTATTAATTTCTCTCTTACAAATAGTATTTTACAACAAAAAACTAAAAAAAGATGTAACCTATGTTACCAATTATAAAAACTAATTTTTAAATTCTAAAATTATACCTAAAGATCTTATAGCCTCATCTTTTATTATACTTTTCTCATTATGCTCAACTATATATTCTAGTATTCTAATACTTTCATTAAATCTAAACGAAGATAAACATATTATACTCTTCCACAAAATAATTTCATCATTTTTCCACTTATGCATCATTTTTATTACTTTTCTAAAACACGCTTCACTAGCATATTCTTGATTATAAAAAAGCAAATATCCAATAGCATCAAAACACTCAGAAACTATTTCTCTTTCGTTGCTATGCAAAGTATCTAATAATACCGGTAATATCTCAGGGCTCATTTTTCCTAATATACGAGCTACAATATCTCGTGGAAGAGGATAACTTTTTTTCTTTGATACCGTAATTGGTAAAACTTTATGCTTATTGTTCCCTATTTTCCCTAAGTGAGTTACAAGTGTACTTGCTACTTGCAAATCTCCTTTTTCAAGGAAACGACAAATTTCTAATCTAGTATATAAAGCCTGTTCATAATATAGCTGTTTTATAAATTTTTGCACAAATTCTAAATTTCCACGATTCCTCTTAGCTAAAATATGAATAGCTACTGTCCTTTCAGTGGGAATATTTGAATTTAAAAGTTCATTCAATTTTTCATCCGAAAAGCCACTATAACTTTCTATATATGTTTTATCTATAAAACCTCTTTTTTCAAGATCTTTTAAATTACTCTTCAAAAAAAACTCCCTCCTAAATTTTTTTCTCTCTATTAATTATTATAATCTAGCTTTTGATATATCACAAAACTTTATTAGTTATTACAAACAATATCAAAGTTTCCAAAAAAAATAAGAAGTATCTTTTCTAATACTCCTTATTTTAAAATACGTACTATTTTTTTAAAATTTTATTGTATTTACTTATTCTTTTTAAATAAACTTTTAAAAACCTTACCTGCTATACTAGAAAACTCATAATATACTTCTGATGTCATAATTTTGCTCTCTGCAAATGTTTCTAATGAATTATTATTTTCCATATTGCCTCCTAAATTTTTTCAATTTCAATCTATTCTTCTTACTTATATAATACAATAGATCTACCTATTGTTCAATAATTATTTACTAATAATTATTATTATTTAATAATCTAAGGTATATTTTAAATTTAGGAATAAAAGATTCTTTTAAGTTCCACAATATGTTCTATACGGAGTTCCTTGCTTTTTAGGTATATCTATATATTCTTCAATTTCAGCTACATTACTATAATCATATGGCTTACTTAATGCATTTAACAATTTATTAAATAAACTTAAATCTCCATTTTTAGAAGCCTCTAAAGCTTCCTCTACTTTATAATTTCTAGGAATAATAATTGGATTGTTTTTCATCATAATTTGTTTTATTTCATTACTTGATTTTCCTTCTTGTTCTAAACGCTCTTCCCATTTAGATTTCCATGTTTTAAATTCATTAGTACTATATAACTTTTGCCCCTCAAAAACACCTTTAGTTAAATCAACAAAAGTATTAGTATAATCAGCTTCAAATTCTTGCATAAGATTTAATAAGCTTTCTATAAGCTTTTCATCCTCGTTTGTAACATTTAATATTCCAAGTTTTCTTCCCATTCCCTCTATATAAAACTTTTTGTACAAAGCATTATATTCTAATAAAATAGGTTCTAAAATTTTTATCGCCTCGTCACTATCATCTGAAATTAAATCAATTAATGATTCAGCAAATCTTGCAAGGTTCCAAAGACCTATACTTGGCTGATTACCATAAGCATATCTACCATTATAATCTATAGAACTAAATACAGTTTTCACATTGTAAGTATCCATAAATGCACAAGGACCATAATCTATAGATTCTCCATTAATAGTCATATTGTCAGTATTCATAACACCATGTATAAAACCTACAAGTTGCCATCTAGCTATAAGATTTGCTTGTCTTTCTATAACCTTTTTTAGTAAAAATATATATTTATTTTCTTCATCTTTATATTCTGATTCATCAAATTCTCTTTCTATTGTATAATCTACAAATTCTTGTAAGTTATATTCACTAGTAAGTCTTGCTGCATATTGCATAGTTCCTACTCTAATATGACTCTTTGCAATTCTAACTAAAATAGCTCCCTCAAGAGGAGTTTCTCTCTGTATTTTATCACCAGTTAAAACCACTGCTAAACTTCGAGTTGTAGGTATCCCTAATGAGTACATTGCCTCACTTATAATATATTCTCTTAGCATAGGCCCTAATGCAGCTTTACCATCTCCACCTCTTGAATACGGTGTTCTTCCTGAACCTTTTAGCTGTATATCATATCTATTATTATTATTATCTATATGCTCTCCAAGAAGTATTGCTCTTCCATCTCCTAACATATTAAAATGACCAAATTGACAGCCTGCATATGCCTGTGCTAAGGGCTCACTTCCTAAAACAACTTTATTTCCAGATAAAATTCCGACTCCATTTTGACTATTTAAAGCGGTGACATTTAAATTTAATTGTAGAGCTAAGTCTTCATTAAATTTTAAAAGTTCAGGCTTACTAACTTTATCTGGATTTTGTTTAGTATAAAATATATCTGAAAGTTTTAAATATGTATTATCAAAATTAAAACCATATTCATTTTTCATATCTTCACCTTCTTTTACTGAATTACTTTATTTCTTATCAAAATACTTGTATATAATTATAGTAAACCTTTATCCTAAAAAATACAAACGTAAAATAAATTAACTAACTGTCTAATGCCTGTTTAATTATTGTAAACTTAAAAGCACATCTCTTAAGGAAAATGTATTATCCTTAAAAGACGTGCTTTTATCATACTTATTATAATTCTGATTCTTTAAATAATCTCTCAATAAAGTTAGTTTGCTTATGTATGAACATTTTTACAAACCCTAAAAGTAAAAAGACTACTAAAAATCCTGTAAGCCAAACAATATCTTGTCTAACATTTGTCCAATCTGCTCCACCAATCGCTTGTCTAAAACCATCTATTGCATAAGTAAATGGCCATATAAACTCAAATTTTTGGAATATTTCTGGATTTACCTGTATAGGATAAATCGCTCCGGAACCTGCAACTTGAACAACCATTACAACTAACGCTAATGCTTTACCAAAGTTACCATTTAACGAAACAAATGTAAAGATTATAACTGTAAAGACTAATCCCGAGAACCATGCAAAGCCCATTAACATCCAAAAGTTTGCTGGATGTATCCCTAGAATATATATATCACCAAGGGTAACAATAGTAGCTTGTATAAAGTTAATGATTATAAATAAAAGCATTCTTGCAAAATGTATTTGCATCACTCTTTTTTTAGTACCATCTTCTTCAGCTTCCTTATTTACACCTATAATAGTAGTACATAGTAATGCCCCTACCCATATTGATAATACAGTATAGAAAGGTGCTAAACCTATTCCAAATATAGACATTCCATATAACTCTTGTACATTAACTCCAACAGGAGAAGATAATAATGACGCAAGTTGTTCGGGATTTTTATTTAAAACATTTATAAGGTTATTCAAACCATTATTATTTAAACTTTCAGTTTTTTTTCTTAACTGTTCTAAAGTATTATCTAAATTTTGCAGTTTATTACTAAGCTCATTAGTTTTCTCTATACTCATATCACTAGTAGAAATTCCTACATTTGCTATTGCTTTAAGCTCTGGTATCATCTCTCCACTAGCAGTAAGTATTCCATTTACATTATTAAGACTTTCTGCAAGATTATTATTTGCCTGTGCTATACTTCCATCTACTGATGTTGTATATTGTGTTGCAAAATTATTTAAAAGTTGTGTTAAGTCATTACTTAAACTTTCTACATCCCCTAATTTATCATTAACAGAAGATGCTGTAATATTAGCATTATTACTTAAAGTATTATTTAAATTACTAAGTTTATTATATTGATTATTAGCTAAAGTTTGCATATTATTTAAAGTTTGTATTATATTATCAAAAGAATTATTATCTGTGATTTGAGATAATGTATTTAAAAGACTAGCTGCTGAAGTTAAAAAGTTTTCTAATTGCTTATTAGCTTCCATAGCACTATTTATTATCTGTTTATCCTTACTAATTTCATCTTTATTCAAATATTTATTAACTACTTTCTTAACATTTTCAGGTGTATTAGCCTTTATACCTTCTATTGCTTTATCAGCTACTTCTTTCCCTTTATCAGCAGCACTATTTACACCACCAACTATAGTTTTTGCTCCATCAGTCGCATCTTTAGCAACTTTCACTCCATTTTGTATAGGCTCTTTTGCGCCATTAACAATATCTTTAGCTTTATTTGTATTTTCATCAACATTTTTGTTTACACTTTTATTTGTATCATTTGCTTGTGCTATTGCCTCATTAGTAAGTGCTACCTGGCTCGCAACTGTTTGTTTTAACGTATTGATGTTTTGTGCAAGTGTATTATTAGCTGTTCCCATACTATTATTTATTGAGTCAATATTATTTTTCAAACTATTTAAATTATTTTGAGTTGACCTAATTAAGTCTTGGCTTGACTTTACAACTCCTTGTAATCTAGTAAGTTCACTTGTTATTTCCGGTAAATTCCCTCTTAGTGTAGTTAAATAAGCACTAAGTTGCTTTACATTTTGATTAGATGAACTTACATTATTTATTATATTACCTATATTATTATCAGTTTGCGCTAATACACTTTTTACCTCTAATATCATAGGTTTATTTTTTTCTATCTTTTTGCCTAGAGCATTTCCTTCACTTAAGATAGCTTTATTTACATTATCAAAAAATGTCTGTTTTATTTGTTCCTGTAATTGACTAGATGCAAGATCTGTAATTTTTGCTGCTATTGCATTAGTTTTTTGATTAACCTTATATATTAAATTAGGTTTTATTGGATTTCCTGTATATATTGTTTGTAGATCCTTGGAAAAATCACTTGGTATCTCTATCATTGCATAATACTGTCCATCCTTTAATCCTTGATTTGCAACAGCCTCACCAACAAAAGTCCATTTTATTGTATTATTGTGTGCAAGCTGATTTACAGTCATAGTTCCAAAATTAACTATTTTATTATTTATTATAGTACCAGCATCATTATTAACAACAGCAACTGGAACATTTCCCGTATCAACATATGGATTCCAGTTAGCTTTTAATGTTATCCAGGTATATAGCGATGGTATTATACAAAGACCTATTATAATACCAATTGCTACTTTATTTTTCAGAACATTTCTAACATCCTTTAGGAATATTTTAAATATTGTCATATAATGTTCTCCCTTTTTTATTCATCTGCAATTCCTGATTCTTTAAATTTTTCTTCAAATTTTTCAAATTTATAATGTAGCTTTGGTTTTACAAAATATCCAAAAATAATAAATACTATAGCAAATACACAAAGCCATGCAATATCCTTAACCGCATTAGGCCAATACGGCCCTCCTATAGCCTCTCTCATAAGATCTACTCCATAAGGAAATGGCACAAAAGGTTCTATTATTCTAAAGAACATAGGCATTGCCTGTACTGGGTATGTACCTCCTGTTCCTGATAATTGAACTACCATTAAAACTATACAAATAGCATCACCTATATGACCAAATATACTTAGCAGTGTGAACACTATTATTGCAAAGGTTATAGACGTTACAAGTGAACCTAAAACAAATAGAGGCATATTTACAACTTGAACTCCAACTAAATATTTACATCCAAAAGTAATTACTAAAGATTGCACTATTGCTATTGCTATAAAAATAAGCATTTTCCCAAAATGTTTTTCTCTAATAGTCATTCTTTCACTATCTTTAAACTTAGGCGGTTCTGTTTTAAGAAGAGCACCAGCTATTAACATTCCAACCCAAAAAGCAAGAACACTATAAACAGGAGTCATTCCTGAACCGTAGTTTGCAACAGGATATATTACTTCTTGTTTAAAAGTAAATGGTGAAGATGCAAAGTTTCCTATTACTAATGGATTTCCCTGAAGTAAACTAATAATTTGATTTAAATCATTGTTACTTAAATTTGATAAGTTTGTACTAAGACTACTAATAAGCCCTTTATATTGATTTAAATATCCTACTAACATTTTACTTGTATCACTAGCAGATGTCGTACTTGCACTTGCACTTCCTAATACATTATCTATATTAGTATTTAAGTTTTTAGTTTCATTAATAACATTACTA
>JBOFRC010000379.1:0-1069 GCA_051650825.1 Sarcina sp.
GACTTTTGAAAAAGCAGCAGCTTTTGGGTGAATAATTAAATAAAAACCTCAACACACGATGAATCATTCACACAGACTCAAGGCAGCTTTATGGATGCAGCCTTTGGGAATGTATCCAGGCTCAGAGAGGACCGGACCAGGGATCCGGTTTCCAGGACGGAAATGAAAGTGATAGTTGCAGTTTGATGGATGAGCGGCTCTGCTGCTGGGGACGTTGGGGACTTCCACACTTCAGCTTCGTTTCGATTTGTCGACTATAAAAGAGAGACGGGAGCGACGGCAGCAGCTTCCTTCTGTCTCAGCGGCTCACTGAAGACCATCAGCTCCATCTGGCTCCACAGCAGGTAAGAGGCTGGGAGCACTGGTTATACTGGGACTGGGAGCACTGGTTATACTGGGACAGAGAGCACTGGTTATACTGGGACAGAGAGGCTGGGAGCACTGGTTATACTGGGACAGAGAGCACTGGTTATACTGGGACAGAGAGGCTGGGAGCACTGGTTATACCCTGATTCTCCTCCAGACAGAAACAACTCCCGGCTTCCTGTTGACCGATAGGATGGAAGTAAATAATTACATTTACTCTCGTTGTTGTAGCAAAGTCATTTTTAAATATCTGTAACTTTACTTTCGCTTCAGCGCTGGTCGCAGTCTCTCTGTTGTATGAATGCATTTAATAATGACTGGCCAGGAAACAGACTGCAGTGGTTGCACAGCTTTTGCTTGTACAACAGTCTTTCCAACAGTGTCTCATCCAAACAGCAGGATCCAGTCTCCACCTTCGTGTTTGCAGTCTGAGCCCCTCACAGGTTTGGCAGAGCAGGTGAAAGGCCAGCGTCAGGTGAAACATTTTAGACCTCAAAGACGTGTTTCTACCACAAACATATAAATGAGCTTCACGTCCACTAACTATAACATTAAAATGCAGTTCACAGGTTAATGACTCAGTGATAATTATCCAGTGATATATCAGAACACTCACAGGGAACACGAAGTACATGAGTACTTTCACTTTTGATACTTTGAGTACATTGTGATGATAATACTTGTACTTAAATGTTTAAATGCA
>JBOFRC010000380.1:0-1471 GCA_051650825.1 Sarcina sp.
AACCTGGCAGCACCTTCTTACTGAGTGCAGTTCTTTTCTTTTTCATTTTGTCCCATTTGACACCCAAACTAACTGTCCAGTCGATTTACAGCATCTGTTCCATTTTGAAAACACCTAAATATCCCTACGACTTTTCAAGTGAGTTATTGTCATAAAATTATCAGATTTAAGTGTGCATTTAATTTAAATGTCTCCACATTTGAGAACAATTAGTTCAACTTCCAATCATCATATGGGGATTACAAAATAAAAGTTCACAACATGCAGGCATCAATGCACACATAAACTGCTCTGATAGCCTGATATACTGTATGGTGATGACATCTCTCTCCTTGTTAAATGTAAATAAATTATGTTAACATTAATTAATGCATTTTGAACACCCCTTGTGATTATAATGGGGTCCCTGAACATTTGACCTTACTAATTCTAATCTGTTGATTAGTGCTTTTTCCTTAACGTTTGTTAATCTTAATGTTGATGCAGCAGTGAAGCAGAGGCCGGCTCATGAATTCTCCAGTTTTCAGGAAATCCTCCCTGAGGCAGTGTGGCTTCACAGGCTTCATGCCTTCAAGCTTCTTTGCTTCATTTCAAGCTCCTTCTGGAGGTAGAAGAGGAATAAGTTCCACTGATGAAGAACAACTCAATACAGTCCAGTTCAGTTCAGTTCATCTCATTAACACTGATGAGAAGATCATAGAAGACCAGCCTGTGCTCAGTAAATTAGTCAGGGATAATTCCTGCAGATATTACAGTAACTTATAATAATGACTGAAATAACTGTCTGTGGTAGAGATTCATTTTTCATTCATTTGTTTCTAAACTCCATTAACATAGTAAAGTGAAACATATAAAGACTGAGAATACAACAGGAGGGCAGCAGAGGGCAAAGAGGAGAGGGTCAGACTGTGAATGGCTGATTAAAATGACATTCAAGCTGTCAGATGTGGTGCTGTAGGGAGATTTGATCTCAGACACTGTTTCTAATGGACAGGATTTAGAAGCCTAATGCAGCGCACTAGACCTCTGAAATGGCATTTTAAATGACTCAGCTATATGTCAAATAGAACAATGACAGAGGAGAAGTTCAGGGTGTTCAAAATGTAAAGTACACCCCAGAGAATAACATTTTTTCTCCACAGAAAGTGACACATTTAATTTGTTTATCAGCTTATAATGCAAATATCCAGACAAAGAACTAAAATAGACTACTGTGAAGACATCTCCTGGAGATGATCATGAGAAATAATTGAAGAGGAAACTAATAGACCAGAGGTTTTGAGTCACGCAGACTCTAACATGTAGACAGAGACACATTGTGCATGAGTGTACACACACTGCACACAGGTTGATCCTTAGACGTGTGGCAGCTGGCATTTTCTATCCTAGAGGGAAATGGGCTGTGCCAGACAAAACTGCAGCACACACACACTGAATACAAGTAGCCTCTGCTTCTTGAAACACTCTCAAG
>JBOFRC010000381.1:0-7698 GCA_051650825.1 Sarcina sp.
GATAAAAATGTAATATTTTTATTTTGACATGAGGTGGCAAGTATAATGAAAAAAACTTCAAGAATAATAATCTGGATTTTAGTAGTTATTATATTTTTAATTTTAATATTAGGAATAATGATATGGTATATAGTAAACAGAACTGATTATGTTTTTAATGGGAATTTGAAAACTAAAGATATTAGTTATGAGGTAAAAGAAATTGGTTTTTTAGAAGTTGTTACTGATAATTTAGAGATATACGTACGAGAAAGTGGTAATAAAATGATTAATTTAAGCTTAAGAACACATAATCCTAATGACTTTAATATTAAAAAAATAAATAATGAATTAAGTGTAGTAGGAAATAATAAAACATTAGATTCAAATTTTATTAAATGGTTGAATAATAATTTGAAATATATGAGAAAAGGCAAAAAATTTACTGTTATTAATCCAAAGCTTATAATTGAAATTCCTGCTAATAGTAAAGGCGTAAATATAGATTTCAAAGTAAATACTGGGAATATTATGATTAGTAACATTGTTGTAAAGCAAGTAACTGGAAATTTAGGAAGTGGAAATTTAAATTTAAATAATATAATTACACAGAGTTTGAACATAAGTGATATGCAAGGAGATATTATATGTGATGAATTATATTCTAAAAGTATAATACTAAATTTAGGAGAAGGTAATTTAAATGCTAAAGAAGTGTATTCTAAAAATATAACTATGAATGTAAATAAAGGTGATTTAAGTTTTATAAATAAAAACAAAAAATATGATATACCAATTTTAAAGATAAATGTGGAAGCGGGGAATAAAGAAATTGAATTAGGAAAAAATAGTAGGATTTTAAAATGATTAGCTAGAAAGATATTTTAGTAGGTAAAAGTATAAAATTTTGTTAAGTAATAAGGTAAAATGAGTTAATCTGTAGTTTGTGTGAAATTTATATATATAAATTTTATAGGTAGAATAAATTTTATATGAACTGAATGAAATTTTGCTAAGATTATTGTTTAGAGGAACTTTTGATGTCATAATGAATTCAAGATATAGCCTAAGGGAGGAAATTATTATGGAGAAAGAAAAGAAAATAAGCAACATAAAAATAATTTCTGGAGTTATAATAGCTGTATTGATAATATTAATAGCTTCTATTGCTACATACAGACATGAAAGCAATAAATTATTTACGTCTATAAATAGTAATATAGTTTCATTGAATAGCAATATAAATGGATTTAAAAATGGAATTGCAGAAAATGCAGAATTCTTAAATCCATCTTTTGTACAAATATATCAAAAGAATTTTCAAAATATAGAAAATAGTTTGAAAGCAAATGAAGGAAGTTTCTTTAATACAAATCAAAGTGATGCTATCTTAACAAAAGAAATAGCTAAAGCAGAATATTATGTAGATATGACTAGCTTTACTCAAGATATAGTAAATAATAAAGCTAATTTTAAAGCACTTACTAATATTGAGAATAATGGTGGTAAACTCACAAAAGATCAAGTGACAGACTTACAAAATACATTAAGTAAATTAGAAAATAGCACAAGTTTGATAAATGCAATGAATGTTTATAATACAAATAATTTATCAACTGATACATTTATTAAATCACCATATATTTTAAAACAAAAAATTCAAAATTTAAGTGAAAATTTAGCTAGTTTAGATTTTTCTAAACCACAGACAAATACAAGCATAATATGGGGTAGTAATCTAATTTAGTTCCTAATAAAAACGATCTTGCATAGATATGCAAGATCGTTTTTATTTACATTATTTTGGTACATTTAAATTATATAAAATTTCTCCACAACAATGACATTCTATAGCGATACTTTCTTCAGTTTCACTAACTGTAGACGCAATTTCAAAAAAAGGAATACCTTTTGGAACAAAACATTTTTGATGTTTTGTAACAATGATATCGTTAATTATAGCCTCTTTAGTTAAATTTTTTTCTCTTAGAAGCTCAGAGTAATCTTCAGTTAAAACCTCTATAAAATCATCAACAATGTCAGAAATTTTTTCTTCTAAATAAAATATTTGTTCACTCATACCTTGTCCTCCAGTTAATTTAAAACACTATGGGTAGATTATAACATGGTAAATATTGTTCATAAATTACAAAAAAGTAGCTAATAGTATTTTATATAAATATTGTTTTAATTTCGATATAAATTTAACTTTAGTAGACTACTAAAAAATATTATAGAGAGATACTAACTGTAAATACGAATTAAACACTTATATAAAATACTCGTAAATGAGTATTAGCTAATAAAAATTTAAAAACTACAAAACAAATAAAGATATAAACATAAAAAATTCAAAAAATTAGAAATAGGATTAATTTTTTATTATTTTCAAAAGTATGAGTATATAGAAACTTTAAGTTTAATTAATATATTAAATAGTATGATATAATTTAATACGAATGTTTAATGTTATTATATATGAAAATAAAAGACGTTTAAATATAAAATTTTGGAGGTATAATGTGGAAAAACTTTATTATATAGATAAATATACTAAATCTTTTGTAGCAGAAATAGACGAAATAATTGAGAAAAATGGAAAATATCATGTGGTGTTAGATAAGTCAGCATTCTTTCCAGGCGGTGGAGGGCAAATATCTGATAGAGGAACAATAGAAGGTTTTGATGTAGTTGATGTTTATGAAGAAAATGAAATAGTATATCATGTGTTAGAGAAAAAGCCTATAAAATTACATAGAGTAAAGTGTGAAATTGATTGGAATAGAAGATTTGATGGTATGCAGCAACATTTAGCGCAACATCTTCTATCAGGATGTTTTTATACATTATTTAATGCCAATACAGTAAGTGTCCATTTTGGAGAAAAAATTAGTACAGTAGATATACAGGGGACTTTAAGTGAGGACCAAATTCGAGAAGTTGAATTTTTATCAAATGATAAAATAGATGAAGGATTAAGGGTAGACGTATTAATACCAGAGAAAAAGGAATTAAAAAAATTGAAATTAAGAAGAGATTTACCTAAAACTAATGAGAAAATAAGAATTTTAAAAATAGGTGACTTAGATCTTAATGCATGTTGTGGAATACATCCAGATTCTACAATAGAATTACGACATATTAAAATTAAAAAGTTTGAAAAAAATAAAGGTAATACTAGAATAGAGTTTTTAGCCGGAAAAAGAGCCATAGATGAAAGCTTAAACACGGATGTTTTTTCAAGAAAAATTTGTAGATATTTAAGTAGTAATGAATTAGAAGCTGTAAGCGCAATTAAAAAAATAAATGAAAATTTAGCACAAGCTAATATAGTTAAAGCGAATTTAGAAAAAGAGTTAGCTAATTATGAGTTGAAAGAGATGTTAAATAGTTGTGAAAAATCAAATGATATTTCTATAATTATTAAGATATATGAAGAGGAAAATATAAAATATTTAAATAAATTAGTGACTAAATTTATGGAAGAAGCAAATAGAGTAGTACTTTTTGCAAATGTAAGTGAGGATAAAGTTAATATCATTTTTGCTATTTCTAAAAATCTTAGTAAAAAATTAAATATATCAAATATTTTAAAAGATTCAATAACTCTCATTGATGGAAAAGGTGGAGGAAGTGCTATGTTAGCTCAAGGTGCTGGTAAAAATAATGGAAATATAGATAATACCTTAAATTATGCAAAAAATAAAGTTTTACAAAATTTATAAAATAAATAACTCTTTATAGCTAAGCTATAAAGAGTTATTTATTATTTAAAAATTAAATGAATTCTTAATTAGTATTTACTTACCCCAGTTAGTATCAAATGCATTGTAGAAGTAAGTTTTTCCATCAAATCTTGCACCTTGATAATAGTAACCAGCATAAAGTCCAGCTTGATCAGCATTTTGCCATATCCTACCGTTATTATCAGCAAATATTAAAGCTTCATGCTCAGATCCTCTAATTTGGAATTCTTCTTGTTTACCACTTGGACAATTTAAAGTAAGTTGATAATATGTTGTTCCATTTACAGTTGATTTTTGATTGAAATCAACACTTGCTGTGACACCTGGCATATTAGTTGCACCTCTAACATATTCAGTTGCAATTTTTACTAATTGGTTCCCAAGTTGAGCTGTAGTAAGATTAGAATTCAATGGATTTTTAGTTCCATCTGAATTTGCTGTTGCAACACTTATTTGTTGACCTGTTGCACAAAGATAATAGTTACTTAGAAGTCCAGCGTAATTATATGGTGTTCCATTTGGATTTGGTATATTTTGTGGATTTGAAATAGTACCGGCACTAGGAATTACATAATAATTATAAACTTCATAATATCTTATACCATCGTAAGTTACAAAATTATTTAAATTAACAACAGTTCTATAACCTAATTGATTTACATAATAAGAAGTGTATACACTTTCTTCTAATTTATTATAAAGTGTTGATGCAGCTTCTGAAAATGTTGCTGAATTATTGTATAGTTCCATTTCTGCGTTAGTTAAGTTGTATTTAGCATTCTCTGCTACTAAATCAGCATGTGATGGACCACTATCAGTTACAAGTCCTAATAGGCTACTTTTAGGTTTTGCTGTTGGTGGTGTTGGCATTCCTGTCACTACTGAGGGTTTACTTGAATTAGCTTGTAAAGCTTCTGAATTTTCACTAGATTTGATTATATAAAAACAAGTATCAACTATACCTGCAAATGCTAGTATACAAATCCAGATTATTATTTTTTTCATTTTAGTTCCCCTTTTTATTTTCTTATGTTTACTATTACAAATATATATTTTTTCAAAATACTATTATATCAATATATGTTACTATTTGTTTAAGAAAAGGTAAAAGTGTCTTTTCTTAAACAAAGAAATTCATTTTATTTTTAATAAAAAACTTGTTCTTTACTTACATAAATATAACCAGATGGGTTAATATAAAAACTATTAGCACCATAATGCACTAAATAACATTGATAACCTTCAAAATTATGACTTTTACTCATATCTACACTTACACTTGCAGATTGATTAGGAAGATATGAGACAAATTGATTTGCAACTTCTAAAATTTGAGCTTCTTTTTCAGAGTTACTTAAATTAGAGTAGTTTTGATTAAATTGCATATTTAATACTTTTCCAGTTGCACTTACATAGAAAGCACCTAAAAAATTACTATAATTTCCATCAAAGTTCCATGAATTTTTTTTACTTCCAACCACATATTCATATACATTATAATATTTTACACCGTTAACTAAATGATAATTATTTAGGTTTGTTACAAACGCTGTATTAGGTTTACTAAATTTTTTTAATGCTGTAACTATATTAGAATAGGTTTGTGTTGGTGATAAATTTTCTGTATATCCATTTTGTTGATTATTATTAGAATTTGCACTTTGAGTGTTAGTATGTTTAGTTGTTGAACTATTATTTTCAGTACTACTATTATTATTATTATTATTATTATTATTATTATTATTAGATTGTGCAACAGTACTAACTTGTCCCTTTTTATTATTATCAGTACTAGTAGAATAATTATTTGAATTTATTTTACTGTTATCTTGAGTTTTATTATTCGAACTATTTGGATTAATAGTTTCTTTAACATTCGTATTTTCAGATTTTTCTTGGTTAGATACTTTTGAATTATTATTTTCTTGCGTATTTAATATAGGATGAGATTGCGATTGTTTGGTGTCATTTTTATTAGTTTGAGTATCAGATATAGTTTTAGTCGATACTTTATTAGTAGTTTGTATAGACGGAGTTACTTTTTTATTTATGTTAGTATTAGTATTATTTAATATTGCTTTGTTATTTGTTCCGACAGTTTGTGTAACTGAATAAATAGCAGTTCCTGCTATAGTTAATGATATTGCTACCCCTATTGCTAAAAATGACTTTTTCATCATATTTTCTCTCCTAAGTTTAATTAAAATAATTCTGTTTTTTAAGCAGTCCTTTTAAATTATATTAGTTTTTTTATGGGCAGTTAAGGTTAATATATTTCTAAAAAGTTACAACAAGGTTAAAATATATTGTGTAAATATTTCCTTTATTTGGTAAAATATATATAGTGAGATTTATTTAAGCTTATAATTAATTGAAGGTGATTAGTAATGAAAGTTTTTTTTAAGGGGTGCATAGTGTTTATACTAGTATTATGGGGGACTATAACTACGTTAAGTATAATTTCACATATGAAAAATTTAATTGTAAAAAAAGAAATTGTAACTGAAGAATATATTAAAACGACACATATTAGTAAGATAGGAAAAGACTTTGTAGAAAATATTAATTCGAAAATAGGAATATTTTCTGATGAAGCTAAAATTCTTAATGAATATTTAAATAGTAAATCAATTGAAAATAAGAATGGGCAGCTGAGTAGAATAGCAGAATTAAAGAAAATAAATGAAAAAATCAAAATATCATTAGCTAAAGATTTTTTGAATTTAGATGAATTTAGAAATTGTGCAAAAAACTTTTTAAATATTTCAGATCAATATTTAGAATTAGCTAGTATAATTATACTTGAACATAATTATACTTATTTAGAAAATTTAAATCTATTAGAGGAAGATATTATAAAACAACAAAATGAAATTTTTAAAGTAATAAAAACTTTAGAGGTAGCTTAAAAGCGGTTTAAAAAAATTTTTACTTATGATAGAATATAGATTAAAAGTTTAAAGTTTTAAAGAAAAAATATCTAGGAGATTTTAACAAATGACAAAAGGTAAAAAAATAGGGATTTTAATTGCAATTATATTAGGTGTAATAGTTTTAGTTGTAGGAACATTTACAAAACCTAATCAGCCAAAAGCTTCTGGTAGTTCAGAGACTTATGCTAAAAGTCAGATAGAAAAGTTAAATCAATTACAACAATTAACTAGTCAATTATATAAAGATGAAGAAACTACTGATATGGCACAATTAAAGAGTGAAATAACACAGGTGAGTGGAAGTCAAGAATCTCTTTATAATGGAATGTTAAGTGATTTAGAAAATGCAAAATCACAAATAGGTCAAAAGAAATATGATGAAATTAAATCAATTTTAGTAAATAATGTAAATCCATCTTATAATAATGTTATTAATGATGCTAAAGCTATAGCAGCTAAAGGTTATGATGAAAATCCTGGACAAACAGTTGAAAATTATCAAAATGCAATGAAGGCAATTAATAGTGCTGAGAATGCAGTAACGGGTGTTCAAGAGTCAAATCAAAATTAGACTTTAATAAAATTTTTCGTAGAGTTATAAAAATTACTTAATAGTATGATGGTAAAAGATGATTTTGGAGTTTAAACCAAAATCATCTTTTTTATTTTTAATATATTTTATAAAAAGAATTGGAATTTAAAAGCAAGTAAATTATTGGTTTAATTTGTAAATTTTAAAAAGAGTTTATATTTATAGTAGAATATAAAAAAAGTTGCCGGTATAGGCAACTTTAGTTGTAATATATTTTTATGAATTTATAAATTGATTAAATAATTGCTTTAATCCTTAGATGATATAAATATAACTTTTTTAAAAATCTTTGTCTATTTATGAAAATTAAATTTCTATCAATTTTATCAGATAAAAGAATATGATAGTTAGAAATAATAGTATAAAATTTATTATAAAAATAAAAATAATACATTTTTCTATGCAATTTATTATTTTTAGAGATTTTTAGGTTTAATTGTTTTTTTTG
>JBOFRC010000382.1:0-35671 GCA_051650825.1 Sarcina sp.
ATCATCCGCATCTATTCTTGCAATATACTCTCCATTTGCTAAATCTATCGCTCTATTCAAAGTTTTTACTAATCCTAAATTTTTATCATTAACTTCAAATTTAATTTTATCTTTATATGAATCTAAAAAAATTTTTAACTCTTGATTTTCTGGATTATCTAAAATAACTATTAATTCTATATTTTTATATGTTTGTTCTAGTATTGAATTTATAGTTTCTTTAACCCAACTTATTTTTTCATTATACACACCCATAATTACTGATACTTTTTTCATTTTTACGCTCCTTACTTCTCAAGCATTGCACAATCCATACAATATTTACTAAAATAAATATATATAACATTTCTTCAGACAAAATATGCTCCATAACTCCAGCTAGTAAAAATACAATATTCACAAAAATAAACTCATTTTTTTTATATTTAAAATATATAGTTCCAACTGCTATAAAAATTAGAATTAACAAAACTAGTCCTATTATTCCTCTTTCTATTGCTTCATTTAAAAATAAATTGTGCCCATTTGTAAATGGAAAGTTTAGATTTTCATTACTCATTAAAAAAGAATCTTCCATAACTATTCTTCCTAATGGATTTGTAAAAATTTCTTTTACTGCGCTTTCCCAAATATATAGTCTTGAACCTAATGTAAATATATTTCTCTTCAATGAAATTAAATATATTCCTCCTAGACCAGTTCCACTTAAGCAGGTAAAGATAATAATAGCTATTTTTTTGTATCTACTAATGAATTTAATAATATTTTTTCTATAAAAAATAATAGGAAATAATAAGCCCATGCAAAAACATGTTATAGAACTTGTAAATGCTAAATTAATGTACATCAATATAATAAAAAGACATTTAAATATACTTTTTTTCATTTCATAAAACAAATATGCAATCCCTAATAAACAATACGCTGCATATCTACTTTTTTGTGACATAAGCCATGTAAGTCTTATTTCCCCTTCATATTCTAAATAATGCTTTGCAGGAGTAAATATAATCCCGTCATTTAAATCTAATGCAACTTTGCTATAACCACAAATTAACATAATTAAAGATAAAATAGATGTAATAATAAAAATATATAATACAAATTTTTTAATAATAATAAATAATTTCTTATTTTCGAATAATATCTTAATTAAAGGAATTGCTACTATAAATGCTCCAGTGACATTTAAAGTATAAAAAATCGCCTTATTATCTATAAATAATGTTAGTATTATACTATAAATTGTATATATAAAAAGAATAGCTTCTATTTTATTTATATTTAACATTTTATATTTTTCTGTATTATATTTTAATTCATAAACTAAATAACTTAAAAATAACAACCACGAGAAAAACATAGATATATATATGTAATTTTGAGAATCTAACCTTAACATTTTTATAAATATGAAACTAGTTAAATAAACTAATAGCAGCAAAGAAGTATTAATTTTCTCAATTATTTTACGCATATATTGTCACTCCTTTGAAAAATTTCCTCATAAACGTTTAAATGCTTCTTTAAAAAAATTTCTTTAGAATATTTATTTCTAAAATCTTCATAAGCTATATTAACCTTAGCCTCAGAATTTACTGCAGATATTGCTTTTAAAATTCCATTTGCAATATCATTTGGTTTATTACTTGCTAAAATAAAAGCATTGTTATTATTACTTATTTCACTAATTCCGCCAACTAAATTAGTTATTATAGGTATTTTATAGCTCATAGCCTCTAGTAATGTTATAGGTATGCCCTCCATATCAGAAGTCATAATTAAATAGTCACTTTGTTCAAAAATCTGCTTGATATCATTTACAAATCCACAAAATTTAACATTTAAATTTTTTTCAAATGCAAAAGATTCTAGTTCTTCTAGTAATTCGCCCTCTCCAGCAATTAAAAGTTTTACATTTTCATTCAGATTCTTTAATTCGTTCAATGCATACAAAAGCTTCATATGCCCTTTTACTTCTGTCAATCTTCCAATTATACAAAAAGTAATTTCGTTTCGTTTAACATTTAAATTACTTTCTTTTTTAATTTCAGCTATTCCATTGTAAATAACTTGTCCTTGAAATTTATTTCCTATTTTTGCTTTCAAATATTCTTGCAAATGTTCTGAAACTACTATATATTCTTCATTATACCTATACAAAAAATTTTGAAATTTTGAGTATATTGAAAATTTCAATTTATTTTGTATATCAAAATCTAGTCTACTATGTATAGTTGTAATTACCTTTTTGGATGTTAACCTTGATACAATAACACCAATAACCTCGCTTAAAACACCATGACAATGTATTATATCTATGTTGTTTTGAAGAATATAATTTTTTATTTTATTTATACACTTTAAATTTAATTGAACAGACAAAATTTTCTGACTGTTCAATTTATTTAAAACATTTTGAAATTTTGTATTTTTTCTGCACGCCACATACGTATTAAAATTATATTCTTTAGAATTTATATATAATGTTTCTATTACTTTTTCTGCACCACCATAATCTTTTCCTAAGTTAATCATTAAAACGTTCACTGCTAAAACACCTCTGTAATTAAATATTTTATAAATTTAGGATATTTTATGAAGTATCTACTAAATAATCTTGTTGGTTCTTTTAAGAATCTAAAAAACCATTCCATCCCAATTTTTTGTATCCATCGAGGAGCCCTTTCTATTTCACCTGAATATATTTTTAATCCGCCACCAATAGCTATTGCAATATTTATATTTAACTTAGATAAATTCTCAGATATCCACAATTCTTGTTTTGGAGATCCCATACCAACAAATAATATATTTGTAGAATTTTGATTAATATCTCTAATAATATTTTCATTATCACTTTCTTTAAAATACCCATTACAAGTCTTAATAGAACCTATATTTTGAAAATCTTTTCTTATGTTTTTTTCTAATTTTAATAGTGTATCATCTGTAGCACCTAAAAAATATATATTCAAATTATTTTCATCTGCTATTGTTAAGAGCTCCTCCATTACATCCACACCAGTTATCTTATGTATTGATTTTTTCTTTAGACTCCCAGCTGCAGCAACTGGCCATCCATCAGCTATTATATAATCAGCAACCTTATATTTTTCGAATATTTCACAATTACATTTAACATTAATAATATGATCAACATTCGGAGTATAAATACTTCTTTTTTCACCATTTAAAATTCCACTTTTTATATCACCACTTAATCTGACTAAGTTTTTATCATAGAAATTCAAACCAAATAATAAATTATCTTTAACTTGCATTTTTGTCCCCCAATAAAACCGTAAAAGTTTTTAATATAAGCTTTATATCTAATAACAAAGTTCTTTCTCTCACATATTTTATATCTAATTCCATCCATTCTCTAAATGGAATATCATCTCTTCCTTGAACTTGCCAAAAACAAGTTAGTCCAGGTTTTACATCTAATCGTTCTTTCATCCAACTTTCAAATTGAGCAACTTCTTTTGGCAAACTCGGTCTAGGTCCTACTATACTCATATCACCTTTAAGAATATTTATCAGTTGAGGTAATTCATCTATACTTGTTTTCCTAATAAATTTCCCTATTTTAGTAACTCTTGGATCTTCTTTTATTTTAAACATTGGTCCTTTTCTTTCATTCTGTTTTGCTAATCTTTCTTTTAATTCTTCTGCATTAACTACCATAGATCGGAATTTATACATTTTAAAAATATTTCCATTTTTCCCTACTCTTTCCTGAGAGAATATTATTGGACCTTTAGAATCTATTTTTATTATAATTCCAACGATTATGTATATTGGGAATAGCACTATTAACCCTGCTATTGCTCCTATAATATCTATTATTCTTTTATTTACTTCATAAAGTTTACTTACTTTATTTTTATCTCTTGTTTTTATTTTCATCAATTCATCATTTAACATAATACCCCCTACAACCTATTTTTCCTTTTTATGCTAAATTTAGATAAATTTATTCATCTAAAACTCAAGTGTATTATATCATACTGTCAAAAATAATAAATATATTTCTCGTTTTTTTCATTCTCTTTTAATAATTACTGCTAATTAGTTCACTATTATGCATATTTATTAATAGTTATTTAATTTAATTCAAAGAACTTTTTTTCTATAATTTAAATACTATGTAAAACTTCTAATTTTAAATAATGACTTTTTGTATATATGTGGTATAATAAATCTGTATTTAATTAAAGAAAATCACGAAAATATTCGTATTAGCTGGGGGTTATCATATGCCGATTAGAATAGCAATTCTTGGTGGACCAAGATGTGGAAAAACTACATTAATTCAACAACTTTATGTTGATATGAAAGTGAGAGGACTTAATGTAGGTGCTGAAACTGAATACAGTACAGAGTATTTAAAAGAAAAAGGAATGATAGAAACTATATCTGAACAATATGGTATCTACCTTGGGCAGGCTAAACTTGAAGATAGTTTAAATGGATTTGACTATGCCTTAACAGATTATGCAACATTCGTTCCTTACATATATGGAAGATTCATGCTTGGTGACAAAACAAGAAGCAAAAAAGAAATTGAAATCTTAAATGATTTATATAAACTTGCTCTTAATGATATAAATAAGTATGATCATATTTTTTACGTTCCAAGAGAATTTGGATATGAAAAAGATGGAGTTAGATGGCAGGATGAAGACCTTGCTATTTCTATAGATAATGCAATTAAAGTTTTCCTTGATTCCGAAAATATCAAGTATACTACTTTAATTGGTTCAACAAGAGCTAGATCTGAAAGTATACTTAAACAAGCAAATTTAGACAAACTTCCTATCATTCCAACAATGACTGAGAAGATGAATACTAAGCAAGCTAAATAATTTTCAAAGGAGTGTTTTCACACTTCTTTTTTTCTACCATTTTTCATAAAATTCTTTTCTCTATAACGCAAAACTCATTCTAAACTAAACTCTTACTTTATGTTATAATAGTTAAGTTAATAAGCAGATATTTAAATTTGTAAGATATTTTAAATATATATACAAAATCAATATATATTGAGGAGGATATTAATTTTGTCTAAATTAATTAATGAAATTGAAAAAAGAAGAACCTTCGCTATTATATCTCACCCTGATGCTGGTAAAACAACATTAACTGAGAAATTCCTTCTATACGGAGGAGCTATTAGAATGGCTGGGTCTGTTAAAGCTAGAAAAGCTGCTACTCATGCAGTTTCTGACTGGATGGAAATAGAAAAACAAAGAGGTATTTCTGTATCATCATCAGTTATGCAATTTAACTATAATGGATACTGTATAAATATTCTTGATACTCCTGGACACCAAGATTTCTCTGAAGATACATATAGAACTCTTATAGCTGCTGATTCAGCTGTTATGGTGGTTGATGGAGCTAAAGGGGTTGAGCCTCAAACTAGAAAGCTTTTCCAAGTTGCATCACTTAGAGAAATCCCTATATTTACTTTTGTAAACAAAATGGATAGAGAAGCTAAAGATCCATTTGAACTTTTAGATGATATCGAAGCTGAACTTGGAATTAAAACATTCCCTATTAACTGGCCAATAGGTTGTGGTAAAGATTTTAAAGGTGTATATGACAGAAAGAAAGAAACTATAATTGCTTTCTCAGGTGGAAATCATGGTCAAAGTGAAGTTACAGAAACTGTTCTTTCAGTGCATGATGAAGCTGCAAAAGAACTTATAGGTGACCATTTATATGAAAAACTTATGGAAGATATCGAACTTCTTGATATAGCCGGGGATGAATTTGATAATGACGCAGTACAAAAAGGTGAATTATCACCTGTATTCTTTGGATCTGCTCTTACAAACTTTGGTGTTTCTCCATTCCTTGCAGATTTCTTAACTCTTACAACAGGACCTTTATCAAGAAATTCAAGTAAGGGTGAAATCATTCCAACAGAAGAACCATTTTCAGCATTTGTATTTAAAATACAAGCTAATATGAATAAAGCTCATAGAGACAGACTTGCTTTTATGAGAATTTGTTCTGGTGAATTCAAAAAGGGAATGGAAGTTTACCACATGCAAGGTGGTAAAAAAATAAAATTAGCTCAACCTCAACAATTCCTAGCACAAGATAGAGAAGTTGTTGAAGAAGCTTATGCTGGTGATATTATAGGTGTATTTGACCCAGGCATATTCTCAATAGGTGACACACTTTGTTCTGGTAGTGAAAGATTTAAATTCGAAGGTATTCCTATCTTTGCTCCTGAACACTTTGCAAGAGTTAGACCTGTTGATACTATGAAGAGAAAACAATTTATAAAAGGTGTTACTCAAATTGCACAAGAAGGTGCTATTCAAGCATTTAAAGAATTACACATAGGAATGGAAGAAATCATTATCGGTGTAGTTGGTGTACTTCAATTTGAAGTTCTTGAATATAGACTTAAAAATGAATATAACGTTGATATAAAAATGGATAGACTTGCATTTAGATTTGTTAGATGGATTGAAAATGATGATATAGATCCTGAAACATTAAATCTTACATCTGACACTAAAAAAGTTAAAGATATGAAAGATAGAAATCTTCTTATTTTCCAAAATGATTGGGGAATTAGCTGGGCTCTTGATCATAATCCAAATGTTGTACTTTCAGATATCGGTAAATCAGATGAGTAACAAGAAAGCAGAGAATTATTTTAATTCTCTGCTTTCTTTACTATTTAATCTTTATATTTCTTCTATAACAAACTTTTCTATCATTTTCCCAACACCAGCATTTTCATTTGTCTCTGTTATATAATCAGCATTTTCTTTGATAATATCTAAAGCATTTCCCATAGCTACCCCAAGACCTGCATATCTAATCATACTAAGATCATTTTCACTATCCCCTATACAAATAACCTCTTCTCTTTTTATTCCTAATATTTCAGCTAACTTTTTAACTGCACTTCCCTTCGATGTTCCTGCTGGCATGACTTCAAAGTTATTCTCCCAAGAACTAACTACTTCTAAATCATCAAAAGCTGCAAGTTCAGCCTTTGCTTTAGATAAAGCTTCCTTGTTGTTTTTTTCATCTATAAAAATAGTTTTTAATATATCACCATGATATTTTTTATATACTTCTTCAAAATTATGTCCCTCTAAAAACTTAATTTTCCACTCTTCATCTAATTCATGATTAACCATTTTGTATGCATGTGTATCTGGAACAACACGCTCTGATATAACTGTATCTGATGTATTCATATAAACTGTAAAATCATATTTTCTTATTACATTTATTACTTTATCAAATTGCTCTTTACTGAAATTTGATTCATATATAACCTTATCACTGTCCTTTTCTCTTATATATGCTCCATTTGATGCTATAATAGGTGCATCAACCCCTATTATATCTGAATATTTTCTTGCTGATGCAAATAATCTTCCTGTAGTTATAGCAATTTTAACACCTTTATCTGTAGCTTTTTTTATCATTTCTCTATTTAACTCTAGAACTTCATGCTTACTATTAAGTAATGTTCCGTCCATATCTATACAAATTAATTTATATTTCATATCGTCACCTCATTATATTATTTGTTATGTCCTAGCAAATAATTATTACTTTCATATATTCTAAATTATACCATATTAAATTATGTAAAATTAATTCTTTCATTAAGGTACATCTATCCATATTCAAGTAACAATTGTATATTTAATGATAATATCTCTTTATACAATAAAAAAATAGGACTAAACTTTTAATTCTAAAATATTAGTCCTACTGTTTTACTCTTAATATATTATTGTTGAAGATTGTCTTCAAAAACCCATGAACGAACTTTTTCCTTTGTTACTTCTTTATTAAAAGTAATACAAGACATTCCTCTTATTGTTTCAAAATCTAAATCTGCATCCATAGGGAATCTATTTTGATCTAAATTATTACCTATACTAACTACATCTTTTCCCATATCCATTATTTCTCCAACAGTTAGATTTGTTTTAACCATAGGGAATATTTCACTTAAAAGCCCTGGGTACGATGTAACTGGCATACTTAAAACTTTTTCTAAAACTGAATTTAAAACCTTTCGTTGTCTTTCAGTTCTCCCAAAATCATCTCCTTTTAAATATCTAATTCTACAATAAGCTAAAGCTTGTACTCCATCAAGCTTTTGTGTTCCTGCTGAAGAAAGTTGAGATGAACTTTTTCCTAGCTTTATATTTGTATCAGTTATATACTTATTAGTTTCACTAAGTTCATTTGGTAAAACATCTATTTTAATACCACCAATTTTATCTATAACTTTTGGTAAACTTGAAAAATTAACGCTAACAAACTCAGTTAGGTTTAAATCAAAGTTTTTATTTAAAGTTTTCATAGCGAGTTCTTCTTTACCATATGAATATGCAGCGTTAAGTTTATCTCCTCCACGCCCATCTATTTCAACATAAGAATCTCTCATAAAAGAAGTTAATTTTAACTTTTTAGTTTTAGTATCAATAGTTGCTACCATTATAGAGTCAGTTCTTCCACCGCCTCCCTCTTCTTCGTCAACACCAAATAATGCAATATTTTTCACATGGCTGTATTTATCACTTAATTCAGCATTCGCACCTAAACTATCTTTATCTATATCAACTCTATCCATTTTATTAACAAGCCCTATAATATATCCACCAGCTACTGCTATAACACCTATTATAGCTATTAGTGAACCTATCAAAATTTTATTTCTTAGAAATCCTGATTTTTTCTTATTTCTTTCACTTCTATTAGAACGCAATTTCTAATCCTCCCCTTTGTAAAGTTAAATAATAATACATTGCAAAATCCCCCTTGTATTTTAGTCCTATATTTTCCCATTATATATTTTATTTATCTATAACAAAATATATAATCCATTAAATTTATTAAGATTTAATCGTATTAATACATAGTTCATAAAAAAGTGGACAAAATACATCTGAAGGAGTGATTACCATGGAAAAAAATAAAAATCCTAAACAAGTTTATCCACCAGCAATGAGAAATTTTGCATCATATGATTCACAAAAAGTTTGCTCATATGGTAAGAAAACCTTTATCAATATACCAGCCCTAGGCTGTGACCCTATAGTTAGTAACAACATAGTTACTGCTGAATTTGACTACACAGATTCATTAGCAGACCAAGACACAACTAAATAACCCAATTTCACTACTCACAGATTCTAACTATAACTATCCTTGAAATTTAATTTCAGGGATAGTTTTTATATATTAGCTACCGTTTCTATACTAAACCATTTATTATAAAACTCTTCTTTCTCAGACTTTAAAATTTCCATAAACTTATTTTTATCTGTGCCTATACTAATTTCCTCTTCCTGCATTTCTTCTATTGAAATCTTATCTAAATCTGCTTTATTAATCTTCTCAGATAATTTTTTAGCAAATACTAAACATTCTAAAAGCGAATTACTCGCTAATCTATTTTTCCCATGTATTCCTAAAAAAGCTGTTTCTCCTACTGCATATAAATTTTTAAGCTCTGTTTCTCCATTTTTATTAATTTTTATTCCACCAATAAAATAGTGTTGTGCAGGAGTAACAGGTATTGTCTCTCTTCCTAATTCATAGCCAATTGTCTTACACTTATCATAAATATTAGGGAATCTATTTCTCACAAAATCTACACCCTTATGATTAAAACTTAGATATACACACTTTTCCCCACTTTTTTCTATTTCTTCTAAAATAGTATTACTAACAACATCTCTTGGTAATAACTCATCTACAAATCTTTCACCTTCAGCATTTAATAAATAAGCTCCTTCCCCCCTTAATGTTTCAGAAATTAAAAATCTTCTATTGTTTCCTTGTGTATATAGTGCTGTTGGATGTATTTGTATTTTCCCTAGCTTTTCACAAGCAATATTATTATTCAAACAAATATTAACCCCATCACCTCTTATATGTTTAAAATTAGTTGTATTTTCAAATAATCCCCCAACTCCGCCAGTTGCAAGAACAACCTTTTTAGCATTTACAATAAACTTCTTTTCTTCATTTTCTAAATAGACACCTTTACATTTATCATCTTGTTTTACTATATTTAAAAGTTCTGTATCCTCCATAACCTCAATATTATTAAAATCTTCTAAACATAAAATTAACTTTTCTATTATTTCTTTTCCTGTTATATCTTTATGATGCAAAACTCTAAATTTACTATGAGCACCTTCTTTTGTATAATCTAATTCACCCTCTTCATTTTTATCAAAATCTATTCCTCTATTTATTAGATCCACTATAACATCTTTTGATAATGAAACCATAGTTTTTACTCCCTCAACATTATTTGTATAATGCCCTGCTTTTAATGTATCTTCAACAAAACTATTAAAATCATTATTATCTCTTAAAACTGAAACACCTCCTTGTGCTAAAAAAGAATTAGATGCCCTAATTTTTTTATTAGTTACTAATAAAATTTTTATATCCTTACTTAAATTTAGTGCAGTATATATTCCAGCAAGTCCTGTACCTACTATTACAACATCATAAATCATATATATTTCCTCCTCTTATTAATTATAAATTTCTATATTTATTTCAATATCTTACATCTTCTATCTACTTATAAGTTTTCAGTTTTAAAAGATAGATTATAAAAAACAACTCTATATATTAAATTCAAAATTCGCCTTATTAAATCCTCTAATTTAATATATTTTTAATAAGTTATCCTTATACTCACTTATTTTAAAATTACTCTAAATTTATATAATAAAGAGACATACCATTAAGATATATCTCTTATAAAACCTTCGATAAAAACTCTTGTGTTCTTTTTTCCTTTGGATTATTAAAAAGTTCACTTGGAGTTGTATCCTCTAAAATAATTCCATTATCCATAAAAAGAATTCTATCTCCAACTTCTCTTGCAAAGCCCATTTCATGTGTAACAACCACCATAGTCATTCCTTCTCTAGCTAAATCTTTCATAACATTTAGAACTTCCCCGACCATTTCAGGGTCTAATGCTGATGTTGGCTCATCAAATAACATCACATCTGGTTTCATCGCAAGCGCTCTAGCTATTGCAATCCTTTGTTTTTGTCCCCCTGATAATGAAGAAGGATATGCATCACTTTTATCTTCAAGACCAACTTTTTTAAGAAGCTCTAAAGCTACACTCTTTGCTCTCTCTTTATCAGTTCCTTTAACTTTAACTTGTGCTACTGTTAGGTTTTGCATTACTGTCATATGAGGGAATAAATTAAACTGCTGAAATACCATCCCCATTTTTTCCCTCATCTTATTTATATTACTTGCCTTTGCTGTAATATCTATCCCCTCAAAAGTTACAGTCCCTTTAGTTGGCTTCTCTAAAAGATTTAAACATCTTAAAAATGTTGACTTTCCTGATCCTGATGGTCCTATAACTACTACAACTTCACCTTTTTTTATATGATTATCTATACCTTTTAAAACTTCATTTTTTCCAAAATGTTTATGCAGATTGTTTACTACTAGCATCACCCATTCTCCCCTCAAAATATCCTACTATTTTACTTAAAGTAAATGTCATAACAAAATATATACACGCTGCTATAAGTAGCGCTTCCATAGGTCTAAAAGAATTTCCTCTAACAGAATCTGTATTATACATAAGTTCTGTAACTCCTATAACTGAAGCTATTGAAGATTCCTTTATAATTACTATGAATTCATTAGCTAATGCAGGTAAAATATTTTTTATTGCTTGTGGAATCACTATTAAATACATAGCTTTCCACTCTGGCATACCAAGACTTCTTGCTGCTTCCATCTGCCCTTTATCTACTGCCATAATTCCAGCTCTTATAATTTCAGCTACATATGCACCACTATTTAAGCAAAGTGTTATAATACCAGCAGTAAGAGGATTCATTCTAATGTTTAATACGCTAGGAAAAGCTAAATAAACTAAATAAAGTTGAACAAGTATTGGAGTTCCTCTAAAAATTTCTATATACATAGTAGACAAAAATCTTAAAACTTTATATTTTGAAAGCTTCAGTAAACTTAGAAACATTCCTATAATAGTTCCTCCAAAAACCGCAATAGCTGCTATTAACAATGTATATAACGCACCGTTTAAAAAATAATCTTTATATTTAATCATTGAAGAAAAATCTAACTCCAAACTTCTCATCTCCTCTACTATTTTCAATTAATATGTACTAATTTTTTAAAATAACAAAAGATTCTTAAATGTTCTCACCTAAGAACCTTTTATTAATATTACTTATTTGATATTATTTTGCTTGTTCTTTGTCCATAAGCTCATTTGCTTCAACAATAAACTTCTCTATTTTCCCCTCACTAATAAGTCTTTGTATAGTTTTATTAACTACCTCTAAAAGTTCCCCTGAATTTTTAGGTATCGCTATAGCTGACCCTTTCTCCGTTTCATCAAGTTCGAAACCAGGGTTTTCTATTACATATAAACTTGGATTTGCTTTAGCATTAGCAAGTGCAACTGGATTTTCCATAACTGCTGCATCCATAGTTCCACCAAGCATTTCCATCATTAAATCTGGTACTTTTCCAAGACCTCTGAATTTAACACCCTCCATTTGTGTATTAGCAAGCTCTTCTTGTATAGAACCTTTTTGTGCTCCTACCACTAATCCTTTGAAATCATCCTTAGTCTTAAGCTTGTCCTTATTTTCTTTCTTAATAATTATTCCATGTTCAGCCTTATAATAAATCTCTGAAAAATCTACAGCTTTTTGTCTTTCAGGAGTTGGATTCATACCTGATATAACCATATCTATAGTTCCAGATTGTAAAGCAGCTACAAGAGTATCAAATTTCATATCTTGTATTTCTAGTTTAACTCCTAAATCTTTTGCAACTTCTTTTGCAATCTCTATATCAAAACCTACTATTTGATCTTTCCCTTCCACAGTTGCCTTAAATTCATATGGTGGATAATCTGCTGATGTTCCTAATATAATCTTTCCATTCTTCTTTATTTCATCAAGTAAATTTTTTTCTACCGGAGCTTTTCCATTAGTCTCTTCACCTTGTTTATCTGTTCCTCCACATGCAAGCATTCCAACTGACATCATCATAGCCATAGATATCGCTGCTATTTTTTTTACTAATCCTTTTTTCATATTAAATTCCCCCAATTAATTTTTATGTATTATTCCACAATCACTATATGCATAATTATATCCTACATATTTATATTTATGCAATATTTTTCCTTCGACAAAATATATAATCTTTCTCAAATTTCTTCTTCTACATCTTTCTTAATTATCCACTCCAACCTAATTAAAGCTCTTTTAAAAGTCTCAATAGATATAAAATTAAATATTTAATAACCATCACATCTTATATATTCTTTATTTATTTATAAATATAATATGCATATTATTTCATAATTGAACCTATTTTTATGCATAAATAATTTAACTATAAAAAAACTCCCTTTTATAGAAGCAGTTTTGTATAACTGTTTACTGTAAAGGGAGTTTTTTACATTTATTTTTCAACTTGTATTACAAACTTAGTATATAAAAAACAAAAAATTAGCATTAGCTTTTAAATTCTCTAAATGCTATTTCTTTATACTAAATTTTCATCTTTATTCCCATAAAATCATGTTACTACTTTGATCAAAAGTTATCTTTTTTATAAACCTATTATTTTGTGGTTGTGCATAACTACTTGAAATACTTGTAATACCCTGTTTTTTATTTTTAAGTGCTATCCCATAGGATATCTCTTTCGCCCATTTATTTTCTATATCCTCATCGAATTTTGTAGAAGTAATATTTTGCCCATCAAAAGTTGAATAACTTTCTGTAGTGTAAGTACCATCACTCCATTTTATTGATAATTTAGGATTTGAATCATATCCTACTAAATTATCAGAATTCCACATAAGTCCTACAGCATCATCTTCTAAGCTAAAAGCTGGCTTATCACTAAAATTTGAATTTTGTTGTACCCAAATATTATCATCATTTTGTATACCTATCGATAGACTTATAGATAAGTTATCTACACCAAGTCTACTTTCTGCGTTACTCTTCGCTAATTCCACTATTACTAAATTTGAATTATTAGCAATATGCTCATTATATATAGTAAGTAAACTCTCCATTTCCTCTTCATTCAAATGATTATTTAAAATATCCATAGTATCATCGACACTTTTACTATAATATTCAAATTCATCATTATTCATTTTATGTATTTTTTTAGCTTCATTCATTAGATCTAAATTTTTTTCAAAACTCAAAACATTATTTTTATTTGAAATTTTTATCCCTGAAAAATCTAATTTAAAAACATTCAAATTATTTTCTTTCTCTACTATCCTTGGTACTCTCATTTGCATTTTATTATTATGTTCATCTAAATTAGTTTCTAGCATTAAGCTACTACTATTTGCTTTAATCTGCTCATTTTCACTATTTTTTTCACATCCTAAAATACCGCTAGATATAATTATAGTTAAGAAAAATAATATTTTTCTCTTATACATTATAGCCCCCTAATTACATAATAAACTTTATCTAATAGCTAGTATTTTTAGATATTTTTACTTACTTTTTTTCTTTATAACAAAATAAGTTATCAAAACACTAGTTATCAATTTTTAAAATTATATCATAAAATTTGGATAATAATTTAAATATTAATATAAATTTCACATATATATTTTTGCAATAAATATGGATTAAAAAGGTAATTAGGTATACTATATATATTAACATTTTAAATATTGCTACATACAAACTATAAATATATTTAGAAAGGATTTAATATGGAAAATATCCAACGCTTAACTCAAAAACACAAAAAAATATCATTCATAATATTAGCTAGTTATTTAATATTTGGCGGCTGCTTCATATTTCCATTATCAAATGAAAGAGAAACTTTTAATTTTGAAAAACTATATCTGATAATTATAAACTATGGACTATTAGCTATTTTATTTACTAGTTTACTTAATAAACTAAAAATACTACAAGTATATTTTACATCATTGTTATTTACAGCTATAGGAATTTTCTTACGCTATTTATTAGAGTATGGTGAGTATTCAAATATAATAAACTTTACACAAATAAATGTAATACTATACTTAGTAATAACTCCTTTGCTTTGTACTTTTATTTATTGCCTTATTAATAAATTAAAATTAATAAATTAAAAGTAGGAGCATATACTCCTACTTTTAATTATACAAATAACAGGGTATTTAAAGTATTAATTGTTTAATGATAATAAACACCTGTAATTTGTTTATTGTTATTCAATTCTATATTAAGTTCAACATTTTCATTTTTAGAAAATTTACATTGATAAATTAAAGTTTTCACACCATTTATATCATAAGCTTTTATAAATATAGCCTCTTTGTAAATTCCAAGATTATTATTAAAATCATCTTTAAGTCGTGTATATTGATCTTCGCTCTCTATATTTCCTGTAACTAATGTTTTATATTCTTGATAGTTATTACTATTAATAGCTATCATAAGCTTATTTACAAGACTTGTATCTTGTTGAACTTCAACCTTTGTAAGATTTAAAGCTTTATCTGAATTATTATTTATTGTAACAAATATAGCTATCGCTGATATTAAAATAATTGCTATTACAATTATAATTGTAACCTTTTTTTTCACAAAACAACCCCTACTTTCATTGTAATATATTTTTATTCTACCACATATTTAAAAAATCTTTATACCCGAAAGTAAGAAGCTTTATCAGTTTTTCATCTTGATTTATTTTAATATAATCTATAAATATTAAAATAACAATGTATTTTTTTTATACTTTTTAGTAATACTAACTTTAGAAACACTAGCATAACATAATAAAAAAATTGCACTATCCAAGAAGATAGTGCAATTTTTAATTTATTTAATTTTCATCTTGATCTTCTTCTATTATTCTACCTTTTTTAACAGCTACTTTATATCTGTGAGCTATTAAGAATCCTATTCCACCAAATAGAACTGGTCCAAATATCATCAGAATTCCTTGTTCTGCTCCACCTGGTGCTGTCCATGGTTGAATAAGTGAGAATACTACTGCAAAAACAATTAGAAGTAAAGAGATTATATTATATCCTATACCTATTTTTTTACTAAAGAAATTATAGTGTTTCTCTATATTATCATTAGCTTTAAACTTAATATAAGCAAAGGTTATAAGTGCCCACGGTATAACTGATGAAACAGTTACCATAAATGTTGTATAGTTATAAATCTCATTGGCGTTATTACCAAATATTAATACAACTATTACTGCGAATGCACACATAAATATTCCTTGAATCCAAAGTGCATTAGCTGGGAAATCTTTTTTATTCTTTCTTGTAACAAACTCAGGTAACATTCCTTTTGGAAGACCTTCTATTAATTGTTTAATTGGATAATAGAAACTTAAAGGCATTTGTAAGAACGCAAGTGCTGCTATCCATGAATAAACTATCATATACCACTTAGCAAATACTGCTGCATGAGCTGCGCTCATTCCAAGTGCAATACCTAAAGTAGAATAATATTTTAATAATAGATATACTGAGAAGTTATAAAGGTTAACATTAGGGTTACCATATACTTCTTTCCAGTTTATTACCATACCACTTCCTATAATCATTACAATTGTAAGGATAAATATTACTATAACTGTTATAAAAATACCTTTTGGAACAGTTTTTCTTGGATTTTCAACTTCATCAACAAGTCCACTTGCTGATTCCATTCCTCCAAAGATCATAATAGCAAATACCATAAATCCTAACATACTAAACAAACTATGATAACTTGGGTTCGGTCCCATAAATAAGCTTGATATTCCATGCCAGTGGAATGGTTGTGCAAAGTGCATTCCATTACTGAAGAATACCCATAAACTTACTACGATTGTAAATATATTATTATAGAAGAATAATAACATTGATATTTTTGTTAATATCTCTATAGATTTTAATCCTCTTGTAGATACAAATATCCAGAATAATACCCATACAACACCTATTAATGTTGTTGTCATTTGGTTACTTAAGCCAAATAAGTGCCATGTTTCTGATACGTCTGTTCCATAAAACATTGTTGAAAACTTGATACAAATAGCACTGATTGATAATCCTGTAAGTAGTCCTGTTGAAAACCAAATCATAGTTGTAACAAGTGCATATTTTTCACCTATTATTTCTGATAACCAAGAATAAATTCCACCTTTTTTCTCACTAAATGCTGATCCCATTTCTGCTACTGCAAATGAATAAGGTATAAAGAAGAATAACATAGCTATTAACGCGTATGTTATAGCCTGATACCCCATTTGGTAGTACATTTGCTGACCATTAGTTACCCCATAAACAGTAAGGATTGACATAGATATAAATCCAGCTGCACTAATTTTATACTTTTTAGCAGCCTGTTCATCGGGTAGTTTCAGGTCTTCTAACTTTTGTTCGCTCATTAATAAACTCCTCCCATATATAACATCCATATAAAATACAAATACGAATAAATACAAAAAATCGACTATAAACTTCCTATTTAATAAAATTTGTTAGTATTATATTTCTCTTATTAAACTAAATGATTTTTTATTTACTGTTTTTTAACATTTTCGCACTTTGCTTTAATAAAGTAAAGCGGATAAAATTATCTAAATACGTATAATAAAGTGTTTTTTTTCATAAACTCTAAATTTTAAATTAATAATGTTATCATTTATTAATCTTTACCTCATTTTTTTCTCATTTCGCAAATTATTTTATATTTATACATTTTATTTTACCAAAAATGGTCTTTTTTTTATATTAATACTCAATTACAAAAACATTACGAATAAAAATGCATTTTTTCTTGCTTTTTTATGGAGTACATTTGTATTTTGCACGATTACTTGCATAATTATATTAAAAATTTGTATAAAAAAAACCATAAGAAACATAAAAATATTTCTTATGATTTTACAAAAAATATTCGTTATTGCTTTAATAGACACCCAAAATTTATGAACAAACGTTCATATCATTTCTTTTATGTGTCTTTTTTACCTTTTCATATATTATAAAGGTAATTAAAGTTAGAATTTCCACTAAAGGTATAGTAATCCAAACACCTGTCATACCCATAATACTTGAAAAAATAATTAAACATATCAATATATATACAAACCCTCTTAGAACTGATAATACTGTAGATATTCTAACCTGCTCTATCGATTGCATAGCTCCTATATTTAAAAGATTAATTCCTGCTAATACAAATGATATAAAATAAATATAAATCCCCTCTTTAGAGAGTTTCATAAGTTCTGGGGTGGTTTGTGTGAAGAAATTAATCATTTGCTCTGGTGCTACAAATCCAATAAATAAAAAAACTAAACCAATACAAAACATAATTATTCTACCTTTTCTTATAAATATCTTAACTCTTTCATCTTTTTTTGCGCCATAATTTATACTGATAAGTGGTTGTATCCCTTGTGCTACTCCATTAAAAACAGCTACAAAAATAAGAGCTATATTATTCACAACTCCATATGCACAAACCCCTAAATTACCTAATAGCTTAAAGCTGACCATATTAAAAATCATAATTACAATTCCAGCTGTAATTCCTGAAATAAAACTTGGAACTCCTGTTCTTATAATTCTTTTCATAAATCTAATATCAAAACACTTTATGTCAAAAGAAAAAGTATTTTTCTTTTTAATAAAATGTGCTGTTAAAACTATTAATCCTGCAAATTGACCAACTGATGTCGCAAGTGCTGCGCCTGCTATTCCCATATTTAAAGGATACATAAATACATAATCTAATATAATATTAACTATATTCGTAGAAATTACTGCTAACATAACAAGTTTTGGATTTGCATCATTTCTTACAAATACATTTAATGCATTAAGTAACATATATGCACCACTGAATATTATTAAAATATTTAAATAACTTTTAACCATCGCAAATGTCTGTGTGGATGCTCCTAATCCCCAAACTAAATCATTCATAAAAAATATTCGTATTATTATAAAAAACACATATAAAATCCCTATTCCAACCATAGCTGTAGTAAATATTTTATTTATGTGTTTAAATTTCTTTTTACCAATATATATACTAAGAACAGTTGCACCACCAACACCTAATGTAAGTCCTAATGCACTCATAAGACTATATATAGGCAAAGTTATATTAAGCGCTCCTATACCTAAAGACCCAAGTTTTCTCCCTATAAATAAAGTATCAAACAAAATACACAGTGATAATCCTAACATCCCGCCAACTGATGGTAATATATATTTTAATAAAAGTTTTCCTTCGCTTTCTCTTAGTAAATACTCATTGTTCATTATACTTAAACTCCTACATATTCAAAATCAAACTAGATTATTGTAGCACTTTTTATAATAGAAAAATAGATATCTCTCAAATTTAAAATATTCTTAAAAAACTTCTTTTTTTATTAAATTTATTCATTATAAACTGCACTTTCTTAGTAGCAAATTTAATATTATATATTAATAATATTAATTACAATTCTTATATACTATATAACAACTCTTTATATTTAGGAGGTTTTTTATGATACAGGAATTAAAAACAAGGTTTTGCCTAATTGATCCAACTTTAAGTAATAATGAAATAAGGGGTCTTATAATTAGACGCTTTATGTTTGGAAAAAAATTAGTTGATAGAATTAACTTACTAGATAAAAATTTATTATTTGAAGATAGAATTTTAATAGCTGCCACTATGCTTTCTAGAGAACTAGAAAATTATAATATCACTATTGATTACACCTATAAAAAAGAACTCATACTAATAGAAAGTTTTATAGGACAATTAAGATAAGCGTGGACTAAAAATTAATTTTAGTGGAGTTTTCACTCAATTTAACTGCTAAGTTAAAGTTACTTAAAATGCATATTTTTTATCCATACTTATAGAAGAATGAGTTTTAAACTCACTAGATATAAGGTAAAATCACTAAATTAAAAAAGGAGAATTTTAATTTTAAAATTCTCCTTTTACTTACTATAGCATTTTATATTTTATTTATTTTTATTTGTTTCTTTACTCCACATTCTTGTTTTAGATTTACTAAATAGATAATATATCATACCTATTATTAATCCAAATAAAGCTGCATTTATTACACTAAATAATAATTCTTTGCTTCGAACAAAAATAAGTTGTGATCCTATATTAATTAAAAATGCAAGAATTCCAAATATAGCTCCTTGTATTTTTGTGTCTTTTGCCGCTGCTATTTCATCATATACTCCACATGAAGCATTTATAGCTAGTTCAACTATCTTTTTATCAGTTAAATCATTTCTTTCTTGTACTATTTTAGAGATTCTTTCTTCTGATATACTTTTTGCAATTATTCCTTTTTCTCCACCAAAAACCTTAAATAGATTAGAAATTTTCACGCCTCTTATATTACTTTCACAAGACATATATGATGTTTTATTTTCTTTTATTTGAACATCTAATTCTACTGTTTTATACCAATCAAGTCCAATCTGTATCTTATAATTACCAGCTGGTAACTTTCTTGAAAAAACTTCTCCACTTGCTATTTTTCCTTTTTTGATACCATCTATATATATATCATAATTTTTCAAAGAATCTATTCGACCTTTAACTCTCGCTATATATATAATACCTTTTTCATTAGTCATAAATTAACCGCTCCAATCATTCTATATATTTAAATATATATTTGAATTTCATCTGATAGCTAACCTTTTGATAATTTTTCTAACTCATTTCTTGCAAAACTTTATTATTAATTTTTTCTAGAATAGTAGAAATAATAATCAATCCATTATCTAATATAGAATCTTGAGCTATACGTAGATATTTCTCGAATTTTTCAACTTCTTCTTCATTTTCTAAAATAAAAATATCCTCTGAAAAAATATTATTAGTAAGTTCTTTTGTCCATTGCCAAGATGCAACAAACATTTCATGTTCATTAGATAAATTGCAAGTACCCTGTATTTCTACTCTATTAATTATGCTTGCAATTACAATAACAGCATAAGCTCCTGCAAGGACTGGAAAATACTTTCCAAGTCTTTCATGATGTTCTTTAGTTTCTTCAGCTATAGATTTCACATCACTTATTATAACATCTAAACACATATGCAGATAATCTAAGTTATCTTTTGTTATAATTAGCTTATTTTCATTTAGATATTCACTTATAATATCAGCAACTAGCTGTTTTTTTTGCGTTCGAAATAAATTTTCTAATACACCCATTTTATCCTCCCCAAAAATAACTTCTTTTAGTATACAATACTACTATTATCTGTAATTTTCTACAGATTCATTATTTTTTCATTTAAATTTCAAAAGATAATTTGGCTTAAATAATTTATAATTTATATTTTGCTACAACAAACTATTCTAAGATTTATTCTTCTATTATAAAATCTGTTAAACTATGGAGTGCTCTAGTACTCATTATATATTTAAGTAGATCATCTTCCATCATATCTTCTTCAAAGTCAACCATTATAACTCCATCAAATTCGAGTCCTTTCGCAAAATATGCTGGAATAATAAGATTACCACCTTTGTAGATGATATCCTCATTATCAAATTTAACTAAATGAATATCTTCTTTTAATGAATTCCAAATAGTTTTTAATCTATCTGCATTTCTAGTTACAATTGCTACACTCTCTAAGCCCTCTAAATTTAATTTTCTAATTTTAGCTAAAATAGTTTTCTTAAATTCTGCCATATCATTCATTTTATAAACCTCAACAGCTTCACCATTTCTAACTAACGGAACTACTTTATCTTCCTTTAGGAATTTATTTGCATATTCCATAATTTCCATAGTACTTCTATAACTCTTATTTAAATTATAAACTTCTGTTTCAACATCTTCAAATATTTTAGCAAGATCTATCATCGGAGCAGTTTCTGAATATTTAACTAATCTTTGATTTACATCCCCCACAACAGTGAAGTATTTGCTTCCTATAAGCTCTCTAATGACTTTAAATTGTAATGGTGTATAATCTTGTGCTTCATCTATTACAACATGTCTAAAATCATTTGTAGCAGTTTTACCTTCAAGTTTTATTTTAAGATATAATATAGGTGCTAAATCATTTATAGTTAAAACTTTATTGTCATTAAATTCATTATAAAGCTCTACACAACTTGCTTTATTAAGCCATCTATCAATTTCTTTTCTACTTTTTATAACTTCACTAACAATTTCTCTAACCTTCAATTTTCTTCTAAACTCTATATCAGTTTCTTGAATTAACAAATCATCTGTACTAAGTGAATCTTTTAACTCTTTAATTTCCTTAGTAAGCTCTCTGAATTTTTCATCCCTCTTATCCTTAATCTTAGAAGTTAAAATTCTATTTATTTTTTCTGCTCTTCTAAATAAAGGCATATATGAATAGTGCTTTTCAAACAATTCTTTTATTTCATCTATATCAACTATTATTTCCCCATAATATCTAACTGCTTCAATATTAAAATAATTCTCTGATAACTTTACAACATACTTATCTAAATCATCTATAAAGTCAAATGAACTCTTATAGGCTTCTCTAGATGTTATCTCAGCATTTTTTGTAACAACTTGCTCAAGATACTCTTCATATGGCATAACTTCTATCGGTTCACCAATTTGAGACATTGCAAACCCAAAGAATGTATCCTGCTTAACACCTACTTCACCAAGACTTGGTAAGACCTGTGAAATATAGTCCATAAATATACTGTTAGGTCCAAGTATTAAAACTTTTCCTTCAAGTTCTTCTCTATTATTGTAAAGTAAATACGCAACTCTATGAAGGGCTATTGTAGTTTTGCCACTACCTGCAACTCCATTAACTACTATATTTTTAGTTCTTGGAAGTCTAATAATTTTATCTTGCTCTGCTTGTAATGTCATGATAACATCTTTAAGCTTTTCTGATGAATTATTACTTAGTACCATTTGTAATATTTCGTCTTTTACATCTATTGCAGAGTCAAATAATCCTTCTAAAATAGCCTTTTTAATTATAAGTTGTCTTCTTCCTGTTATGTCTACCTCTATTTCTCCACTTGGTGCCTTATATGTTGCATCGCCTAAACTTCCATGATAAAAAAGTGAAGCAATTGGTGCTCTCCAATCTACAACTGTTGGCTCAAAAGTTCCCTCAGGAGTAACTCCAAATCTTCCCACATATAGAGTTCCTATTTCATCAAACTCCTTATCAGTATAATTTATTCTTCCAAAATAAGGTGAGTCTTTTAAGATAGTAAGTTCCTTTAATTTTCTATCAATCATTTTAAATGATTCTTCTTTTACATAAGTTTCATGATCAAAATAGTCTATAAGTTTATCTTCATCGTCTCTATATTCATCTATAATATTTTTTCTTTGCTCTAATATATATTCAGTTACAAATTTTCGTTTATTTATATAAGATATCATTTCTTCTGCAATAATATTTGAAGTTTCTTCTAGCTTCTTTTCTTCTACTAAAAATTCTATATCTTTATTCTTATCATTGTTGTTTTTTGACATTTAATCATATCCTTTCAAACTCTCTATCTTTAAGTATATCCATTATATCACGAAATTTAACAATTATTTATTATAATCATTTAACATGCAAAAAAAGAGCTGTCTAATAAAAGACAGTCTCTCTTTATCATCACAAGATTACTCTTGATCTTCTTTTTTATCCTCTTTATGTTCATCATCATCTTGTTTTTCTTCATGATGAACTTCTTTAGGTTTTTCTAAACTTAAAGGTTCTTTTTTCTCAAGATTCAACTCTTCTTTCTTATCCTCTAAGAAATCAAGATTAATTTTCCCGTCATTACTTCCTTCAAGTAATGCAGGGTCAACCTCTCCACCAAGTTGAGCTTCTGCTTGAAGTTTTGCAAGTTCAAGTTGAGCCATTCTTTCTTTTCTTTCTTTTTCTTCAAGAATTCTAGCTTCCTCTTCATATTTAGCTTTTCTTTCAGCTTCTCTTTCTTTTTGAAGTTTAGCTTTTTCTTCTCTCTTAAGTTTAGCTTGTTCTTTAAGCATTTCTTTTTCTTTTTTATGCTCATCATACTTAATTTTCTTATCTGGATACTTTCTATAAACTATTTCTAAGAATTCATCACCCATAATAGTTTCTTTTTCAAGAAGTACATCTGATATTTCATCAAGTAAATCTTTATTATCTGTAAGAATATCTATAGCTTTTTGGTGAGCAGTTCTAATTATTTTAAGAACTTCTTCATCAACTATAGTAGCAGTTTCTGCTGAACAATTCATAACGTTTCTGCCATCAAGATATCTGCTTGATGCTGACTCTAAAGCCATCATATCAAATCTATCTGTCATACCATAAACAGTTACCATATTTCTAGCTGTTTGAGTAGCTCTTTCTATATCATTAGAAGCACCTGTTGTTATTCTTCTAAATTCAACTTCTTCTGCTGCTCTTCCACCAAACATAACTGCAATTTGCTCTAACATTTCTTCCTTAGTAAGAAGATATTTATCTTCTTCTGGAAGTTGCATTGTATATCCTAAAGCTCCCATTGTTCTTGGAACTATAGTAATCTTATGAACTGGATCAGTATTACTTTGCATCGCAGCAACAAGTGCGTGCCCAACTTCGTGGTATGCAACAGTTCTTATTTCTCTCTCGTTCATTATTGTATCTTTTTTCTCTTTACCAGCAATGATAAGCTCAACTGCATCTTCTAAATCTTCTTGTATAACAATTTTTCTACCATTTTTAACAGCTCTTAAAGCAGCTTCGTTAATTATATTAGCAAGGTCTGCCCCAACTGCACCTGGAGTTGATTTAGCAATTGCTTGTAATGATACTTCTTTAGACATTTTAACACCTTTTGAGTGTACTTTAAGTATAGCTTCTCTACCAACTAAATCTGGCTTATCAACTATAACTCTTCTGTCAAATCTTCCTGGTCTTAATAAAGCTTTATCTAAAACTTCTGGTCTGTTTGTAGCTGCAAGAATTACAACTCCTTTTGATCCATCAAAACCATCCATCTCAGTAAGTAATTGGTTAAGAGTTTGTTCTCTTTCATCATTACCTTGAATAGCACCTTCTCTACTCTTACCAATAGCATCTATTTCATCTATAAAAACGATACATGGAGCTTTTTGTTGTGCTTGTTTGAATAAGTCTCTTACTCTTGAAGCTCCCATACCAACAAACATCTCAACGAAGTCTGAACCAGCTATTGAGAAGAATGGTACTTTTGCTTCTCCGGCAACTGCCTTAGCAAGTAAAGTTTTACCTGTTCCTGGAGGACCAACTAAAAGTGCCCCTTTTGGCAGTTTAGCTCCGATAGATGTAAATCTTTCAGTGTCGTGTAAGAATTCAACAATCTCTTTTAGAGACTCTTTCGCTTCTTCTTGACCTGCTACATCATCAAAAGTTTTACCTGTTTCATCTTCTGCATATAGCTTAGCGTTATTTTTGCCAAATGACATAACACCGCCGCCCATTTTCTTATCCATTTTACCAAACATAAATTTGAATAGTACAAATAGAAGAACAAATGGTATTACATAATAAACTAAAATTTCAGTTAAGAATGAAAATGCTTGAGGTGGTTGCGCTGCAAAAGTTACTCCTTTAGCGGCCAAGTTAGTTATTAACTGTGAACCCTCTCCTACATTAGTTGTATAAAGAATTTTACCAGCATCTGGTGTTCCAGCTTTTGGTGTTATTTTTAACTGACCATCAATAAATAAGACATCTTGTACTTGATTATCATTTAACATTGTTAAAAATGTACTATACGGTATTTGCTGTGTAGTCATTGTCGTTTTAGCATAGTTTAATGATATTACAATCCCAAGTGCTATTATCCCATATAACAGGACATATTTAAGTTTCTTGTTATCTTTGAACATTCTTTCGCTTCCTTTCTAAGTCTTTTAATCTTTCGCTAAGTATTATCTTTTAAGAATCCAAACCTATTGAAAGGATATACTCTAAGCCATGCTTTAGCAACTATATCATTTCCTGGAATATATGGATCTTTCCAATATCTAGAATCTTTGCTATCAGCTCTATTATCGCCAAGCATAAAATACTCGCCTTGTGGTACATGATATGTTCCACCTAGAGGATATGGATATTTAACATACGGCTCATCTAAAAGTTGCCCGTTTACATATACCTTTCCTCCATCTTTAATATCAATAGTATCTCCTGGAAGCCCTATAACTCTTTTTAAAAGCAATTCCTTTTCACCCTGTTTTTTAAAGACTACTATTTCCCCTCTTTTTATTTTAGAAGGGTTATAAATTCTTGTAACAAAAATTTGATCTCCTGGCATTACTGTTGGCTTCATAGAACCTGTAGGTACCTCAACCTTAAAAATAAGAAACTTATTTATTAGGAATGCTAGCACTATTGCGCAAAGCACAGGTATGATCCAATCTTTCAAGAGTTTAATAAACACATTACTATTCGTGCTCATATCCCCATCCCTTTCTACTAAAAGTCTAGTACTCCAAACCTCCTCAGAAAAACAGATAAATTATTATCTTTTGGTAGGGATATTTTTTATAATTTCAACTCAATGTAAATTTACTCTAACCTATGACTTTATTTTACCATGTCATTGTATCAATTCTATGTCAACAAATGTGTCGCTAAACACTACTATAACTTAGTTATAAAGCTTTTGAAATTAAAAAATCCACTCCCAGTATAAATTTCTGATTAATTTTTTGTTAATCATAAGTATATCATATTTTTGTAATATTTTCTCTTATATATTTATGTTTTTTCAAATTATTTTCATATAAATTCAGCTAAATTTTATTCTTTTTACAAAACATATTTTTTTAAGCAAAAATTTATTTAAATTAATTTTGGAACTACTATTTATTAGAATACACATAATCTACACTCTTATACCATATTTTCATGAAAATACGATCTTTCTTCTATTATTACATCACCTTAGTTCTATAACTAAAAAGGCTATGCTAAACATAGTGAGTTCTATTTTAACATAACCTTTTATTCTGTACTTCTTATATTTCAAATTTTATCTATTAGTTAATACGATTTATTTACCCCATACTAAAAAAATAATAAATAAACCATTTTTTAACTTAAACATTTAGACATAATCAAAACTCTACCTAATATTAAATAATTTATAATTATAAATTATATTAGATACATTCATTTTGTATCATATCATCATAACTTTCTCTTTTAACAACTACTCTTGATTCACCATCTTTTATCATTATCATTGCTGGTCTTGGCATTCTATTATAATTACTAGCCATAGAATATCCATAAGCCCCTGTTGTCATGATTGCTAATAAATCACCTTTCTCAAGGACTGGTAATATAGCATTGTTAACTAAAACATCTCCTGATTCACAACATTTACCCGCTATAGTAATAGTTTCTGATTCACCTTCTAATCTATTTGCTACACAACATTCATACTCTGCACCGTATAAAGCAGGTCTTATATTATCACTCATTCCACCATTTACTGATGCATAGTTTCTTATTCCTTCAATATGTTTAATTGCACCTATTTCATACAAGCTTGTTCCTGCATTAGCAACTATACTTCTGCCTGGCTCTATGCTTAAAATTGGTGTTGGGTAATTTAGTCTTTCACAAACTTCATCAACTCTATTTATTATAGCTTCACAATATTCTCTAGTTGTTCTTGGATTATCTGCCTCTGTATAGTAAACACCAAATCCACCACCAAGATCTAATTCTGGTATTCTCATTCCACATTTAGTGTGAATTTCATCCATTAATTCAAGCATTATTTCAGCTGCATCTTCAAATGGTTCTAAATCAAATACTTGTGACCCTATATGACAGTGAAGTCCAACTAATTCAACATTTTGACACTGCATAATATCATCTACTAATTTTATAATATCATCACCAATTAATGGGAATCCAAATTTAGAATCAAGCTGTCCTGTTCTAATATACTCATGTGTATGAGCCTCAACTCCTGGTGTAATTCTCACATAAATTTTTTGTCTTATTCCATATGCCGCAGCTAGTCTATCTATGTTATATAACTCAGTGTAGTTATCCACCATAAATTTACCAATACCATATTCTAGACCCATTTTTATTTCTTCAACTGTTTTGTTATTCCCATGGAAATAGATTTTATCCATAGGGAATCCAGCTTTATATGCTGTATATAATTCTCCCCCTGATACAACATCAAGGCATAAACCTTCTTGCTCTGCAATTTTACACATAGCCATAGTCATACAAGCTTTACCAGCAAATACTACTCTATTTCCTCTTTCATCACACTTAAATTCATTATAATAATCTTTACAATTATTTCTGATTAAGTTTTCATCCATTATATATAAAGGTGTTCCATGTTTTTTAGCAATTTCACCACAACTCATACCTCCTATATATAATTGATTATCCTCTACATTCATAGCCCCAAATAGTTTCATAACAAACGACCTCCAAATTAATTTATTTATTTTTTGTTTAATATCCCCAACTTAATACAAAAAATTTAAACATCTAAAAATGTGTTCTTTTAAAGTCAAAACTACTTTGAAATATAGCTTAAATTTATTCGAACATTTAGTTATTTTTATCTAACATATACTATAAGTTCCAACATTCAGGAATTAAAATATTTATTACTAGATAAAAAAAACCCGTTGTTATTAAACAACGGGTGCAATTTGCTAATTTAGAATTATAAGATAATTAATCATACATCTATATATGTATATAACTTCTTAAGTCCTTTATTCAACAATTAGTAGCACTCCACTTTTAATTCAACAATTTTTTTGCAAATTAATGTGACAGCCATACATATATTCTATGTATGTCCAGAAAAATATTTTGCGATATTTTCCTTCGGCTAATTTCCCTTTTTCTAATATTCTTAGCTTGCGGCTCATATTAGATACTATTGATTTTAGCACCTCTACAAAAGTTAGTTTCTATTAAGTTTTCTATATATTATATCTGTGTTTGAATATAATGTTACCAATATCCTAAAAAAAATGCAAGTTATTTCTCATATTTAACACTTTTTTCACATTTTCTGAATATTATCTATCATTTTAAATGGATATATCTCATTTTCTTCCCTTTTAGCTAATATTTTTTTAATAATTCTTTGACCTACTAAGTCTTCTTTCATTTCTTGAAGCGCATCACAAAGACTAATCCATTCAATACCTTCGACTTCTGAAGATTTATTTATGACACCGCTTTTATATTTAGCAACATATGTTAACATGAGAAGTTCTTTCCCCTCAACATAGTCACTACCTAAATATTCTATGTTAGAAACTTCTATTCCTGACTCTTCTTTCACTTCTCTATAAACAGTTTCTTCTACAGTCTCATCAACTCCTACATATCCCGATAACAGAACCTTACTTTCTTTAAAAATATAGCTCTGCTTTAATAAAAGTACTCTATCACCTTTTAGCACTGCAACTACAACACATGGCTTTGGTAAATCAAAATATAATGTATCATCATTACAGCAATAAGGAACTTTTCCTTCATCGTAATTGTCTTTTAACTCTAATTCTTTCCCACATACGGGGCAAAATTTAAATATCATTTTATCACCTTCTATTCTCTATATTATTCTCTATTTAAACATCAACTACCTAATAAGTGAACCACTCACCACTTAGCCAAACAAACACCTACAAATTCTCACCGCCTATCTGTAGTTGAGAAGCTGAAATTCTTACTTATTTTAGTTGAACAAGCTAACAAAATTTTTCTATCCACTTTAATCACTATACTAACATAGCAATATCTTCTTAATCATACTCTAGAAATTTGTCGATTAGGCATAGAAACATAAATAATTTCTTATAACCTATTTTAAATATAAAATTTGTCGATATAATAATTATACAAAAAAATATTAAAAGTACTAAACATAATATATAATTTAATTAAGAATAATTTTTCGGAGGGCTTGATGCAAAAACAAAAATATTTAATCATATCATTAGATGCTGTAGATACTAAAGATTTTGAATATCTTTCTACTTTACCACATTTTAAAAGAATTTTAGAAAAATCATCTTATTCTAAAGAAGTACAAACTATATACCCGTCACTTACTTATCCTGCTCACACTAGTATTATAACCGGTATGTACCCTGATAAACATAAGATAGTAAACAATATAAAAATACAGCCTGAAAGAGCAACTAGCTCTGATTGGTTTTGGAATAAATCTGAAATTAAAACTGACACATTATTTGATATTGCTAAAAGAAACAAACTAATTTGTAGTTCTATTTTATGGCCAGTTAGCTGTAAAGCTAATATTAAATACAATATGCCAGAAGTTTTTTCTAATAGAAAATGGCAAAGTCAAACTATGGTTTCAGCTTTAAATGGAAGTATCAAATATCAATTAAATTTAAATAATAGATTTGGTTCACTTAGAAATGGAATTAAACAACCTGAACTTGATAACTTCGCAAGCAGATGCTTTTTACATACATTAAGTGATTACAATGCAGACATTATGTTTTTACACTTAACTGATGTAGATTATAATAAACATAAATTTGGATGTAATTCAAAAGAAGCAAAATATGCACTTATGAGACACGATGAAAGACTAGGTGAAATTGTATCAAAACTTGAAATATTAGAAATTAAAGAAACAACTACCATAGTTTTATTAGGCGATCATAGTATGTTAGATGCACATAGTGTAATAAAATTAAATAAATTATTTTTAGATCGCTGTTGGCTTACCTTAGATAAAGAGCAAAAAAATATTAAAACTTATGAAGTATATGCTAATTTTTGCGATGGAGCTTGCTATGTATATCTAAAAGATAAAAACAACTTACTCCTTCTTGAAAAAGTTAAAACTAAACTTCAAGAATTCTCTATAGAAAATAATAATTGTATAAAAAATGTTTATTCAAGCCAAGAAGTAAAAACTTTTGGTGCTGACTCAAACTGTTCTTTAATGCTAGAAGCTAAAGAGGGATACTATTTTCTTAATGATTTTACAGGAGATATTATTGAACAAACTCACGGTAAACATGATGTTGCAACACATGGCTACCATCCTGATGCTTATGAAAACAAAACATTTTTCACTGTTTTAAACCCCTTAGTTAAAGAAAATTTTAATATGGGACAAATAAGAATATTAGATATAGCCCCTACAATAGCAAAACTATTAAATGAATCTATGCCTGATATCCATGGAAAATGTATTCGTTCAATCTTTAAGTAGAATTTATAAATTATTAATATCAGCTCTTAACTTTAATAATCATATAAAAATTTATACTTTTACTTTTTTATAATTCAACATAAAAAATATAAAGTGCTGCATCAAAACTTTTAAGTTGAACCATGATACAGCACTTTTTTATATCTATTTCTTTACTTTAATTATATTCTCATTCAGCATTAAAGCGCTAATAACAGGACTAAGTTTTATCTGTCTTGGAACTTTTATAGTCAATTCTATTACTGATTTTTGATAATTTTCATTATCACTTTTTTCTAAAAACTTTATTTTTTTAACTTCTATATTTCTCTCAAATAAAATTTTCTCAATAAACTTCATACTTTCAGCTTTTTCTATACAAGTTATTTCTAAGCGTCTAATTGAATTTTTATTTATAAAATTTTGTTGTAGCAACATTAATAGCTTTAAAGTTATCATAACTATTATAACTCCATAAATAGCTATCCATATTTGTCCATAACCTATGGCTATACCAAGACAAGCTACTACCCATAAAGATGCTGCTGTTGTAAGTCCTCTTACATTGCCTTTATTAACTATAATACTTCCTGCACCAAGAAAGCCTATTCCACTAATAACTTGTGCAACTAGTCTTCCTTTAGTGATTTGTATCCCTATACTTTGTATATCTAAATTTTGATACTGTCTAAAAAACTCATTTTCCATCTTGAGTTCTATTAAAGAAATTATACAAGCACCAATACAAACCAAAATATGCGTTCTAAACCCTGCTGCTCTATTATGTTTTTCCCTATCAAATCCAACTATCCCACCAATAAAGCAAGCAATTATAAGCCTAATTATAATAACTTCAATTCCTATTTCATCTAGCATAAAAAATTCCTCTTACTTACTATTACTATATTCTATGCAAAAATTAATCATTAAATATATTAAGTTTTAGCTTACGAACAATTTTTTCAAGATGTAAATTAACACTCAAATTTTACCTTCAACTATAAAAGTCCAAAAAAACAGCTAGAAACTTTTCGTTCTAGCTGCCATATTTTATATTATTTTATTTTATCATCTTCAAAGTGACGTTTTCCAATTTGGAATAATATTAAAGCTACTATAGTAAATACTATAGGGCCTGTTACCATCCAAGCAGCTGACTCCCAGTCTTTTTGTTCGATTATTGGTGCAATAATCGTCATTATATTACCGAATCCAACTACAACTACAACCGATATTGTAGCTACTAAAGCCATCCATTTGGATTTAAACATCTCAAACGGTTTTTCTATACTTTGATTTTTCTTAAATTTATAGAACGCTCCGGCGACAAACATATTTGGTATAGTCATCGCAACGTTCGTCATCAGAACCAGTTTTGCAAAGAATTCTGAAGCATTTTGTCCACCAAATGAAGTTAAGAATATCATAACAACAACTATAATACATTGAACTACCATTGCATTAATTGGCATTCCTGCTTTATTTTCTTTACTAAGCCATTTTGGCCACATTTCTTTTGGTGTTCCTTCTATAAGTTGCTTAACTGGAGAATATGTTAATGTGAAGAATGCTCCTGTTAATGCTAAGAACATTGAAATACCAACAAATCTAGCTACCCATATACCTATAGTAGCTGCTGTAGCTGCTGATGTTCCAAGTGCAAGTCCAAGTTGAACTCCAAAGTTTTTCATAAGTACATAAGCAACGTTTGCCATGTTAACTGAACCTTCTGATAATGCTGAATCCCAGTTTGTAAACATACCACAAACAAATATTCCTACTGAATATCCAACAGCTATTGTTATTGCTGCTATTGTTATCGCTTTTGGGAACGTTTTTGTTGGATTTTCAGACTCGTCAACAAGACCTCCAACAACTTCTATTCCTCCGAAAGCGAAGATTGCAAATACTGCAAATGACATCATTGCTAGTGGATTTTCATAAGCTTGATTAGGTCCCACTAAGAACTGATGTGCTGATGTTATAGGTTGTGCAAAATGACCTTTATTTAAAATAAATATTAATATTGCTCCACCAATTAAAACTACGTTAAGTAACATAACTGCAATACCAGCTATATTAGTTATTCTCTTTATCTTATCTAATCCTCTTGATCCAATAAATGTAACAACTATTATCCAAATAATAGCTAATACTCCTATTGTTTGAGTAGAATTTAATCCTAAGAATCCCCATTGTGAAGTAGTATCTGATCCCCAAATCGCATTAGCAAATGGTATCCATATACTAGATGATGAACTAACCATCCAAACCACATATGAGAAAAACCACATGAATGTTCCTACAAATGCATATCTTGGGCCAATTGATTTAGCCATCCAAGAATAAATTCCACCTTTTTCATCTTTAAATGCCGCTCCATATTCAGATACCATAAATGCATACGGTATAACGAATGTTATTGCCCCAAAAATGTACCATGGTATAGCTGCGTATCCCATTAAGTAAAAGGCTCTTGGCATATTCGCAAATCCAAATACTGACGTAAATATCATAAGAACTAATGGTATAAGTGTTAACTTTTTCTTATCATTAGTATTTTTGCTCATTATTTTCCCACCTTTTTAAAATTACTAATTTTATTATACTTTAATATATTAAACTGTAAAATCTTCATTAAAATCATTTTTTTACTATTATACCCATCATAATTTTAAATTATTATTTTTAATCGTTTTCTTTTATTAAATTAATTTTTAAAAGACCTATATATTAAAATATAATCTAAACTGTTCATTTTTTAACAACTTTACTTTTTTAAATTTTATGTGAACTTTTTATGACTTCTTGCAATTTAACTTGCATTTTTTATTATTCTAATATTTTTAGCGTTCTAGTAATATATTTTGTAATGTTTTATTAAATATTTTTAATAATTTTCATAAAACGAGCATTTAATACTCCTATTTATTCCATATAAGATACTTATACCCTATTTATGTTATACAAATTTGTTCAAAAGTTAATATTTTATGATTTATATAATGCAAGATTGTTATAAATATTTTTTTCTGTATAATAATAGTAAATAAACTATTTTCATGCAGGAGGACTTTTAATGAAATTTTTTAAAGATGATAACTTGAAATATCTCAAATGGTTTTTTGTAATAATAATCTCATATTTAGTCATAAAAATCATAGATAATTCAGATTATTTCTTTTCGGGATTATCTACAATATATAATTTGTTATTCCCATTTATTTTAGCATTTATAATAGCTTATATTTTAAGCCCAGCCGTTAAGCTATTTCATAAAAAATTAAAACTATCAAGAGGTTTAAGTATACTACTTACTTACGCTATTTTTGTTTCACTTTTAATTTTAGGATGCTTCTTTTTATTCCCTAAATTATACCTTAATATTATGGAATTTATAGATTCACTTCCTACTTTTTCAGCAAAGATACAAGATAAATTAACTATTATTCTTGGTAACTTTGATAAACAATTTGATATAGCAACAACACTTACAAATATAGATATTAATAGTATCGTTGATAAATTTTCATCTTCCTTTACATCAATGTTTACAGGAATTTTAAATTTTGCTATAACTTTTACAACATCACTTGTAAATATAGTTTTTGGATTCTTAATATCTATCTATGTATTGATGGACAAAGAAAATTTCTTAGGATTTGGAAGAAAAATCACATTAACTACATTTGGAAAAAGATTTGGAACTGATATTCTAGAATTTTTAAATATACTTAATCAAAAAGTTGGAACATATATTACAATTAAAGCCTTAGATTCTCTTATTATAAGTACAATAGCTCTTATAGGACTTTATTTCTTAGATTCAAAATATGTCTTACTTTTAGCTGTTATAGTTGGAATTACAAATATGATACCTTATTTTGGACCATTTATAGGTATGCTAGTCGCTTTTGCTATAAACTTATTTGCAGCAGACTTTAAACTCGCTTTAATTTCTCTAATATTTTTATTTATATTACAACAATTTGATGCATGGTATCTTGACCCTAAGCTTATAGGTAATAAAGTTGGAATTAGCCCTTATATAGTAATTTTATCAGTTACAATTGGTGGTTTCATTTTAGGACCTGTAGGTATGATTCTTGCAAGTCCTGTAGCATCAGTTATAAAAATATATATTGAAAAATTATTGAAAAAGTATGAGTATCGAAGAAATGGACTTAATAAAAAAGATTTATTAGAAACTACAGAAGAAATTTCATAAGCTAATTCATAAAATCAAAACCACCCGTTAAACGGGTGGTTTGCTTTACGCCTAGAAGGCGATGTTACTGGCAGTGCTACTCGCACGCTGAACGGTTTGCCAACCGCATACTTCTACGCACTACTACTAAAGTAGCTAAATTTTGTTTTTT
>JBOFRC010000383.1:0-13331 GCA_051650825.1 Sarcina sp.
TTATAAGACAACCTAAACATTAAAGAGTAAATAATTTTTTAGATATTAAAGCATTCTTAAATATAATTTTAAGAGTGTTTTTTTATTTAATTTTAAAAGGGTATTCAAAGGTATGTTATAATAATAAAATAATAATTTATATGCCAAAATACCTATACATATTTTATTGAATATAAAGTTAAATCTTTTTTTTATTGAAAAAATTTTAAATTATATAAAAGATATGTCTAAAATTACATAAATTTTGGACTCAAATATATTTTTTAGTTTTAAGAGGTGTATAATTATAAATAATGAATATAAAGAGAAAACCTTAGTGTCTAAGAAATACAAAGGATTGGAGATTAAGTTTAATGTTAGTATTAATTGGGATTAAAAAAAGTATACCTGTTTACATAAGAGAAAAACTAGCTATGACTGAAGAGAAACAAAAGATTTGTTTACAAAAGTTAAAAGATGAATTTGAAACAGCTGTCATAATAAATACATGTAACAGGACTGAAATATATATAAATGTCAAGAACTTTTCAGAAGAAGATGATATTAAAAAAGTCTTTAATTTGATATCTTGGGATTTGGATTTATTAAATTATTGCTTTATTTTTAAGGAGGAAAAAGTAGTTAAGCATTTATTTGAAGTTAGTTGTGGTTTTCACTCAAAGATAACAGGAGAAGATCAGATATTAGGGCAAGTTAAAGAGGCTTTAAGGTTTGCTACTATAGAAGAAACAAAGGGAAAAGTATTAGATAGATTATTCCAAAGCGCTGTAGCTTGTGGTAAGAAATTTAGAAGTGAAAGTAATTTATATAAGATTCCTGTTTCCTCAGCATCTATTGTTATAAATGAGTGTATTAGTAAAGGGGTAAAAAAAATTATTATTATTGGATTTGGAGATGTAGGACAAAAAATATATAAATATGCTAAAGCAAATAACATAAATGACATAATTATAGTAGTTAATAATGTAGCAAAAAAAAGAGTAGGAATTGGCAAGGATGATAAAGTGATGTCCTATGCTAAAGCAAAAGCTTATTTTAATGAAAGTGATGCTATAATTTCTTGTACATCATCTGAAGATGTTATTCTTAATGCTCAAGATATAGATATTCAAGGAAGAGACTTATTGATATTTGATTTAGCTGTTCCAAGAGACATAGATGAAAAAATAGGGAAATATAATAGAGTTTCTCTAATTAATATAGATGAAGTTAGTAAACTTGATGATATTAATAAAAACAATAGAAAAAAATTAATGGAAGAAAATAGATTTATAGTTAATGATTCAATTAATAGTTTTTTAGAGTGGTTAGAGCTTAGAAGTATTTCAGAAGAAATTATAGAGATAAAGAAATTTTCTAGCGGTATAGCTAAGGAACGTTGTGAAACTTTTTATAATAAGAGCAAAACTAAAGAGGATGTTAAACTTGCAAATCTTATGATAAATAGTACATCTAATGTATATGCTAATAAGGCTATAGAAATTTTGAAACAAGAAAAATTAAGAGGAAATGAAAAAGAATGTTTGAGAATTTTAAAAATGATTTTTTGTTAGAAAATGAACACTCTAATTTAGGCTATTTAGCAATAGATTATAAAAATATTAGAGTTGGTGTAATAGGTGCAGGTAAAGTGGCTCTCCTAAAATTAAATAAATTTATTAATAAAGGCTCTTATATAGAGATAATAGCAAAAGAGTTTTCAGAGGATTTTTTAAATATGAATTGTGAGAATATTAAATTATTTAATGAAAAATATGCTAAAAAGTTTATAAAAGATAAGCATTTAATTATTATAGCTATTGATGATAAAATTTTAACTAATGAAATAGTTAAGGACTGTAAAGATGAGTTTAAACTTTTTATAAATTGTGTAGACTCAAACAATAGTTTAGCTAGGATGCCGTATCAAAGAGAAAGTGATAAGTTTTTATTTGCTTTGAATAGTAAAGATACTAATCCTAAAAATGTTAAGTTAGTTGGAAAAAAAATATTAAATATGATAAATGAAGAAGATGAATTTGAAGATTTTACATATAAATTAAGGCTAAAAGTAAATGATAAATATTATAGAGAAGATATTTTGAATTTTATAAATACGGAAGATTTTAAGTTTTTCTGGAAAAAAGAAAAAAGTGAAATAGTATTGAAATTATTTTTTTAGATTTAAAAGAAAATGAGGGAAAGATATGGAATTAATTATAGGAACAAGAAAAAGTAAGCTTGCAGTAACACAAGCTGATATAGTTATAGATTTATTAAAAAAAGATGGAAAAGTAGATGCCAAAAAAGAATTGATAGTTACAGAAGGGGACAGAAGACTTGATGTAAGTTTAAATAAAATTGGTGGAAAAGGATTGTTTGTAAAGGAAATAGAGTTAGCCCTTCTAAATGAAGAGGTAGATGCAGCAGTACATAGTATGAAAGATATGCCTTTTGATTTATTAGATGCATTTGAGTTAACTGCAATTTTAAAAAGAGAAGATGTTAGGGATGTTTTTATAGCTAGAGATGGAAAAACAAAGTTTGAAAATCTAAAGCAGGGTGCAGTTGTAGGAACTAGTAGTATAAGAAGAGGTGCTTTTATAAAAGCTCTAAGACCAGATATAAATATAGTACCTATAAGAGGAAACGTACAAACAAGGCTTCAAAAAATGGAGCAGGAAGAAATGGATGGTATTATTTTAGCTGCTGCTGGTTTAAAAAGACTAGATCTAGAAGATATTATAACTAGTTATTTTGATCCTAAAGAATTTGTACCTGCTATTGGGCAAGGTGCATTAGGTATAGAATGTCTTAAAAATAGTAAACATAAGCATTATTTTGAAACATTAGACAATAAAGAAGTTAGAACAGCTGTAGAAGCAGAAAGACATTTTATGAGAATTTTAAACGGAGACTGCCATAGTGTTATAGGAGCTTATTCAGAAATTAAAGATGATAAGATTTTTATGATTGGTGTATGGGGAGAAGAAGAAAAAATAATAAGAGCAGAAATAATAGGAAATGTAAAAGATAGTATAAAACTTGCAGAAGAACTAGCAAAAAAAATATTGAAAAACAAAGGGTGATTTAAAGATGAGTAAAGCATATATAATAGGAACAGGACCAGGTGATGAGGAATTATTAACATTAAAAGCTATTAGGGTACTTAGAGAGTGTACAGCTGTTTTATATGACAGGTTAGTATCACCTAATGTATTGAATTATATAAATGAAGAGTGTGAAGTTTATTATTGTGGAAAAGAACCAGGGGCACATTATAAGACACAGGATGAAATTAACGAGATGATAGTTGCTCTTGCTAAAAAAGGACATATTGTTGGAAGAGTTAAGGGCGGAGATCCATATGTTTTTGGTCGAGGTGGAGAAGAAGTTATTGCCTTGAATGAAAACAATATAGAATTTGAAGTTATACCAGGAGTAACATCTCCTATAGCTGTTTTAAATTATGCAGGTATTCCTATAACACATAGAGCTGTTGCTCAAAGTTTTCATATAGTTACAGGAATGACTTCTGCTAGTGAAAAAATAGCGTGGGAAGCACTTGCAAAAGAGCAGGGAACTCTTGTTTTTATGATGGGATTAAATAATTTAGAAGCTATAGTTAATAATCTTATTTCTAATGGAAAAGATAAGAATACTAAGGCAGCTATAGTTATGAAAGGAACAACTTCAAAGCAGAAAAAGGTTATAGGAACTTTAGAAAATATAGAGATATTAGCAAAGGAAAATAATTTAGAATCTCCTTGTATTATAGTTGTGGGTGAGGTTGTTAAATTTAGTAATGAGTTTGCTTGGTTTGAAAACAAGCCGTTATTTGGAAAAAATATATGTATTACAAGATCTAAGGAACAATCTTTAAATTTAAAACTAAAATTACAAAATCTTGGAGCACAAGTAACACAAATTAATTCTATAAAAGTTAAAGAAACTGCTTTCAGTTTAGAAAGCTATATTACAAAACTAAATGAATATGAGCATATTATATTTACTTCTGTTAATGCTGTAAATATATTCTTTGATTATTTAATAGAAAAAAGTTTTGATATAAGAAATTTAAAAGCTAAATTTTATTGTATAGGTCATGCGACAGAAAAAGCTCTTAATAGTAGAGGGTTAGTTAGCTTTTTAACATCTAAAAACTTTACAACTAAAGGACTTTGTAAAGAGCTTGATAATATGATAGGAGTAAATGAGAAAACTTTATTACCTTGTTCTAGCTTAACAGATAATACTTTAAAGATGTATTTTGAAGAACATAATTATAGCTTAGATAGGGTAAACATTTATGATACTGTATGTGGCGAAGTTAGAAATCAAAATGCATTTGATAGTGTTGATATTGTTTTATACACAAGTCCTAGCACTGTTAGAAATATGATTGATATGATAGGTAAGGATAAACTAAAAAGTAAAATGAATATAGCTATAGGGCCTAAGACAGCAAAGGAACTTAGTGATAATAAAATAGAAGCATTTGTTTGTAAAAATCATTGTGAAGACGGATTTTTAGAAGAAATAGAAGGTTTTGCAAAATTATTAAAATAATCTAATGAAAAGTAGGAGAATATGTAATGAAAAGAACTAGAAGACTTAGAGCTAATGAAAATATAAGAAGTTTAGTGAGAGAAAATATACTTACAAGTGATGATTTGATTTTACCAATTTTTGTTGTAGAAGGTGAAAATATAAAAGAGGAAATAGCATCATTAGATGGAAATTATCATTGGTCTATTGATAGATTGCCAGAGTTAGTAAAAGAAGCAGAAGCTTCAAAAATAAGAGGACTTATAGTATTTGGTCTTCCAAACAAAAAAGACTGTTGTGGTTCAGAAGCTTATAATGATGAAGGTATTGTACAAAAAGCAGTTAGAAAAATTAGAGAAATTACAGATAAATTATACGTGATAACAGATATTTGTATGTGCCAATATACAGATCATGGTCACTGTGGAATTTTAGAGGGTGAAAATATAGATAATGATAAAACTCTAGAAATGCTTGGAAAGATAGCAGTATCACATGCAAAAGCTGGTGCACAAATGGTAGCACCATCTGATATGATGGATGGAAGAGTTGGATATATAAGAAAAGTTTTAGATGAAAATAATTTTAAAGATGTTGCTATAATGAGTTATTCAGCAAAATATTGCTCTGCATTTTATGGTCCTTTTAGAGAAGCAGCAAATTCAGCACCTACATTTGGAGATAGAAAGACATATCAAATGGATCCAGCTAATAGTAGGGAAGCTATGAAAGAAATAGAGTATGATATAGAAGAAGGGGCAGATATCATTATGGTTAAACCTGCTATGTCATATTTAGATATTATTAAAGGTGCTAAGGAAAGTGTTAATGTTCCTATATGTGCATATAGCGTAAGCGGAGAATTTGCAATGATAAAAGCTACTGCAAAAGCAGGATTAATTGATGAGAAAAAAATAGCTTTAGAAACATTACTATCAATCAAGAGAGCTGGAGCAGATATGATTATGACATATTATGCAATAGAAGCTGCAAATTGGTTGAATAATAAATAGACTTTTAGAGTGTGAGGTAAAACATATGAATAATGAAATATTTAGAGAATCAGAATTATATATGCCGGGGGGAGTTAACTCTCCAGTAAGGGCTTATAAGGGATTTAATATAGAAACTCCTGTTATAAAAGAAGGAAAGGGAGTTAAAATTATAGATGAAAATGGTAAAGAGTATATAGATTTTGTTTTAGCTTGGGGACCTATGATACTTGGTCATTGTGATGAAGATGTATCAAAAAGTATAGATGTTATTTCAAAACAAGCAATTGCTTTTGGAATGCCTACAAAATTAGAACTTGATATGGCAAAGTTTCTTTGCGAAAATATGCCTAATATAGAAATGGTTAGAATGGTAAATTCAGGTACAGAAGCTACTATGAGTGCTATTAAGCTTGCAAGAGGATATACTAAGAAAAACAAAATTATAAAATTTGCTGGATGTTATCATGGGCATTTTGATGGATTTTTAGTTGAGGCTGGCTCAGGTGTTTTAACAGAAGGAATAGCTGGGTCTCTTGGAATTCCACATGAAAGCATACAAAATACATTAATAGGCGTTTATAATGATGCAAATCAAGTAAGAGAATTATTTAAATTGCATGGTGATGATATTGCGGCTATTATAATAGAACCAGTAGCTGGGAATATGGGAACTATAAAGGCAGAAGACTCATTCATGAAAGAGTTAAGAATATTATGTGATGAATATGGTTCACTATTAATATTTGATGAGGTAATGAGTGGATTTAGGGTTAGTTTCAAGGGAGCACAAAGTTTATTTGAAACAAAACCAGATTTAGTAACATATGCGAAAATAATGGGTGGTGGATTACCTTGTGGGGCATATGGCGGAAGAAAAGAAATTATGCAATTGTTAGCTCCTCTTGGAGGTGTATATCAAGCAGGAACAATGTCAGGAAATCCTGTAGTAATGGCTGCAGGCCTTACTACACTTAATAAGCTTAAAAATAATTTAGATTATTATAAAAATATAGAAGTGCTAGGAGAGAAACTTGAAGACGGAATAAAGAATATTGCAAAAGAAAAAAATATTCCTGTAGCAGTCAATAGACAAGGTGGAATGCTTACTATATTCTTTACAAAGCTTAGTGAAGTAAAGAAATTTGATGATGTTAAAACTTGTGATATAAAATTATTTAATAAATACTTTGAGCATATGATGAATGAAGGAATTAATATTCCACCATCACAATATGAAACTCTATTTTTAAGTGTTAAGCATACACAAGAAGATATAGATAAGTTTTTAAATGCTTTTAGCAAATTTGATATGTAAGATTTATTAAAATATTTAAAGTAGTAGCTATAAGATAAATCAATACTACTAGCATAAGGTCAGTAGGAAAATAATTCTTGCTGACCTTATTGTTTAGATAAGTATATTAAGGAGAAAAAAGTTATGAAGAGTGTAATAGTGTTAATTCATGTAGGTGTAGCAAATGAAAAAGCAATAGAAAATTCAGTTTATAAGTTAGAAGAAGAAGTTAGAAGTTTAGTAAGTAATAAGGCGGATGTACTAAGTGTATTTATGATAAAAAGACTTAGTATGATATTAGAAAAAAGGTCTGGAATTAAAATAGAGTATTTTAAAGAGGCAATGGATAGATTAATTTTAGAGGGGTATGAGAATATAATTCTTCAACCTATATACTTTATGACTGGAGATGAATTTAGAAAATTAGAGGAAATGAGCGTAGAATATACTAATCAAGTTGAAAAGATTGAATTAGGAAGACCTCTTATAGATAATAGCTTAAGTGAAGAAATTTTATGTAAAGAAATTGTAGATATTTTATTGGATCAAACAGCTGAAGAGGAAAATATATTATTTATAGGACATGGTTCTAATATTAAAGAGACAGCATATAACGTTTTTAATAATCTAATATCAAAGAATTCAAAAAGAAATTTATTTTTAGGTACTTTGATCGGAGAATTTACAATTGATAGAACATTACAGGTAATAAAAAATAAGAATCTAAAAGAACTAAAAATAATACCCTTATTTATGCTTGTAGGGAAGCATGTAAGAGATGATGTTATACTTTCTGATACTTCATGGGTTAATATTTTAAAAGCTAATAAAATTGATGTAGAGTGTTTAGAGAAGGGGCTTTTAGAAAAAGGAGAGATTAGAAGGAAATTTATAGATAAAATAGATTTGAATATTGGTTAAAAAAAACTTGCCCTAATTTTTAGGACAAGTTTTTTTTTATACTAAATATTTTTTTGTAATTTCAGTGAATATTTCTATATTGTTTTTATACCAATCAGCAAAAACAACATTAGTTTTTTCTAGTTCTTGATATAAATCGTAAACGTAGTTCGGAATTTCTTCTTCAAGAATATCTCCATAAACATCACCGAGTGCAGAATTACCTACAGCAAATCTTCCACCTACATGAAGTTCAAAACATTTACTTGGTTTATCATTTACTCTTTTTGTTTTACCAGTGAATCCTAATTCTCCTATTTCATGTACTCCACATGAATTTTGGCAACCAGAAATATGAAGTATTGGAAGTAAATCTTTATCTACGTGTTTTGATTCTAAATGGTCTACTACTAATTTTAAAAGACCTTGGCTATTTCCAATACCTAATTGGCATATTGGAACACCGATACATGAAATACTTTGGAAGACGTCTAATTCTCCGCCTTTACCTTTAGTTAATTCAAGTACTTTAGTAGCTTCTTCACCATTTAAGTTTATAATATACATTCCTTCATTCATAGTTATTCTAAAACTTACATCTTCCATTGGATTTGTAAGATCTAAAATTTCTTTAGCTAATTCAGTAGGTAATATTCCACCATGAGGATGGAAGTAAACAGCATAAAGACCTTCTTGATTTTGTTCTATTAATCTTTTATCTGAAACAGTTGCTTTGATACCTTTTTTTACGATAGGTTTAGGATCAATTGATACTGTTAGATTTTGCTCGCTTTTAATAGCAGCTAAATGTTTTTTATAACATTTAATAAATTCCTCTTCTCCAAGTTTTTCAACTATATAACGGATACGAGCTTTATTATGGTTTTCATAATCGCCTTCAGCTAAGAATAATTGAGTAAGTCCTTCTACATGATATAAAATGTCCGCAGGATCAACTAACTCATCAAATTCAACTCCTAGTCTTGAGTTTCTACCAAGACCTCCTCCAATAAATAATCTAAACATATTTTTATTATTATTATTTATTGCAACAAATCCAAGGTCTGTAGCAGTAGAATGTGGTTCACCTTGATCATTTGCAGCGAAAGCTATTTTAATTTTTCTTGGTAATTTATAACCAGTTACTTTGCTCATAACATACTCATTTACTTTTTTAGCATAAGGAGTAATATCAAACACTTCATCTTTTGAAACACCTGAAAGAGCAGAAATAGCTACGTTTCTTGGGAAGTTACCACCTGAACCTCTACTATAAATTCCATAATCTAATGCTTCTTCCATTAAATCACATACTTCATCAATAGATATTCCATGTAATTGAACTGCCTGTCTAGTTGTAAAGTGCATCCAAGGTCTGTTGTACTTTACTGTCCAATCATATAATTGATTAAAATCTTTTTTAGATATTATACCAGATGGTGTTTTAAGTCTAATCATAAACTCTTTCCCACCACGATGTGCATATGAACCCATTCCACCAGAAAGTTTTTTGAATTCTAACATTTTTAGTTCGCCATTTAAAAATTTATGGCCGTTTTCTCTGTACACTTGAATTTCTTCTCTTAGAACTTCTTTTAATTTGTTATCCATGTAGATCACCTCTAAATTCAATTTTAAATTAAATCAAAATATTAGTAAAATAGTTAAATTCTATGATGTTCATAGCTATTTAACTATTTAGTTTCTAGCCAATGTTCTTTTGTGTTCTTATTTTTTTGATAAACAAAAAATTAAACAATATAGCTCCGAGTATAAAAGGAATTAAAATTTAGCAGTTTAACTAAAATAAAATTAGATTTATACATACTAGCAATTATACCAAAAAGTTTAAAGGTGTTAATTGTAGCTAATTTTAGTTTTAATAAAAAATAAGATTGATTATTGATATAATAATCTATATTTATGAAAATAAGTATATGTATCAATAATTTAAATCGTTATAAAGCTTCAAATACACTAAAGTTTAAATCTTGCATTTGTTTTAGATATTCACCTCTAATAGAATGTAGCTGCTCATCAATTTGTATTATAAGTACATCTAAGTCTACATATCCTATAATATTACAAGGTACTGCTTTAGTTGTATAAATTCCTTTATAATAAATAGGTTTATCTATATTAGTTGCTTTAGCACTTATAAGTTTATATTCTTTTAATTTTTCAAGTTTCTCAAATTCAGATTCAAATTTTATAAAATTATCTTTAGGTTTTATCATTGAAAAAGCTTTGAACTCTACAATGTTTTTTGTATCCTCTTTAGAAGTTTCTATAATATCTTCTTTACTTTCAATATCTGCTATAGCAGTTTCACTGAATGCTAAATCAAACATAGATATTTGTGTATTAAGGTCTTTTGTTTTAATTTGGCTTTTTTTCTTTATAATTTGGCTTTTATCAAAAATAGTAACTAAACTTTCTTCATGCGGTTTTGTTTTTACATTATTAGTAGAACTATCTAAAGCTTTAAATTCTTTATTTGTAATGTCTTCTAAATTACAAGATTCAACTACTTTTACAGGGATTTTATTAGTTTCTTCTTTAGATGTTAGTGATTCAATAACTAAATCACTAGTAGAATTTTTAAGAGTTATATTATCCATTTCTAAAAGAGTCATCAGCTCATATTCTGAAATCATTTTAATATCGCAACCTTTGTTGTTATAGTCAAGAACTTTTTGAACTTTTGAACCACTCATAGGTAACGAAGTATTAGGATCAATTCCGACAACTAAATAATCATTTGCTTTTACAACTCCATCTTTATAGGTACCACCAAGGTCGACTATCATTTGTGCAGCTACTTTTTTACTTTCAAATGATGGAAGTTCTCCTGTAAAAGTAAAAGTTTTTCCATAGATTATATTAGATTCATCAAAATCTGTAGTTTTAGGCTTTAGATCTTTAGCTTTAAAATTATGAGAGAAACTATTGAAAGTTTGTTTTTTAGTTTTAGCTTTATATTGTTGGTTTTCCTCTGTTAATTTAAATCTAGTAATAGGAGTTTTAAGTTGATTTTCTATATAGTCTTTATTAAAATAGCTTTTATTTTTAAGAATTTTAAGGAAAGCTTTAAGGCAAATTAGAGAATCATCTAAAGCTTTATGATGTTTGAATTCTTCAGAAAGATATAATGCTACTGATTTTAGATTATAAGAAGAAAGCGGAATATTATTTCTATATAACTTTTGAGTGCATAAATAATCAAATTCTTTGTATGTAACATTATAAATAGCTATTAATTTTTTTAATAGTGTCATGTCAAATTGTGCATTATGCGCAATAACTAAAGTTTTATCAGTTATAAATTCTGAAAGCTCTCCCCAAATGTAGGCAAAATTAGCAGAATTCTTAACCATATCAGGGGTTATTTCATGTATTGAAATGTTATTAGGATTAAAATATGTTTCGGGATTTATAAGGAATTCTTTACAAAGTGAAATTTCTCCATTTTTATATAATGCTATTCCGACACTACAGGCTTTATCATGAAATTCATTTGCTGTTTCAAAGTCTATAGCAAGAATTTCATCAAAATCACTTTGAGAATGAATATCCTCTAAAATTTCATTAATATTATTAGGTTCATCAAAAACATCTTCTAGTATAATATTAGATGCTGCTGAATTCATTTCATATATAGATGAATCTTCCTTTATAGATGAAATATGATTCATAGTAGAAATATCTTTACTAATAGTTAATTCATTTTCTAGTGTAGAAATTAAATTATTTGTATTTATAAAGGTAATAAAAGATTCTTTATTTTCAAAAATTTCTATTTGGTTATTAGATTTGAAGCTTATTTTTCCTTCGGGTGTAGTAATTATAAATGTTGCAGTTTCTTTTATTATGTTAAGATCAATCTCATCAGTATTATATAGACCTTGAGAAGTAAAACAATAATTGTTATTTATAAAACAATCAAATAGTCGATCTACAGTTGTAAAGCTAAAAAGATTGATTTTATCTTTTTTTATATTTATTATTACATTATCTAGTTCTTTTAGTCTTTCAGCTAATATTTCTTTATTTAAAAACATTTGAGCCTCCTTAAAATTTTAGAGTATTTATTAATTATACCTTTTTTCAAAAAAATATTCATTTAAAAATTAAATTATAAGAAATATTCATATTATTTTAAATTTATCATATTTTTTAGCTAATTTTTGTTTATTAGTAAACTAAATTTAAACAAAAAAAAAATCTCAATAAAATAAAGGGTATATTTATTGAATTTATTCATTTTTGTATTTTGATTTACAAGTCTATAAGGCATAAAATAATAATACTGTGTTTCTATAAACAAAATAAAAAACATAAATTTAAGTTTTTTATTTATATAAAATAAACTCGTTGGAAACACTAAACACTGTATAAAATTAAATAATTGGAGGTGAAAACCGTTGTGAAAAATGCCTTAAAAGTCTTTAAACGTGACTTAAAAGGAATTATTAAAAATCCAATATCTCTTATGATTATTTCTGGATTATGTATTTTGCCTTCTCTTTATTCATTTTTAAATGTTATAGGATGTTGGGATGCATATACAAATACATCTAAAGTTCCAATAGCCATTGTTAATGAAGATAAAGGAGCCACTATTGGAGGACAAAATCTTAATGTTGGAGATAGTATAATTCAAAACTTAAAAACCAACAAAAATATAGATTGGGAATTTGTAGATGCTAATGAAGGGAATATTGGACTTTCTACCGGAAAATATTTTTCAGAGCTTATAATACCACCTAACTTCTCTAGTGATCTTGCATCGATTTCTGGAAATAATCCTATAAAACCAGAACTTACATATAGGGTTAATACTAAAATGGGACCAGTTGCAAATAAAATTACAGAAGTTGCACAGCAGACTTTACTTGCACAAATAAAAGCTAGTATTATGTCTACACTGTCTGAGCAAGTATTTACAAAATTAAATACATATGGTGATAAAGTACAACAGAATAAAGATCAGATACTGAATTTAAAAAGTGCAATTATAAACCTGAATTTAAATATGGGAAATATTACTTCAGCCCTTAATTCAATCAGTGATAATGCTGGTGATATAACAGGATACTTAAATACTGTAAAAAATACTATGCCTGTTATAAATGGTGCTTTAACACAAATACAACAAAGTAATAATAATATTGAAGGAATAGTTTCAAATACTAGAAATCTTTTAAATGATAGTATAGGAAGTCTTGGGGAAACTCTTGATAATTCTAAATCTTTAATTGCTAGTACAGGAACATTATCTAATAATTTATTATCAACACAAAGTGCAAAGAGTACATTAAATCAAATAGTAAGCCAAATAAATATTGCACAAGGCAGTATTAATAATGCTATTACATTCTTAAAAAGTTTATCAGTTAATAGTTCTATAATTAACAATTTAATTGCGAAATTAGAAAATGTTAATGGGCTTTTAACTAAACAAAGAGATAATATAAATAATGTTATTAATAGTGGTCAAAATATTTCGAATTCTTATGTAAATCTTATAAAAACAAGTACAGATAATTCTATAGCTGCTATAGATAATGCTATTAGTTATTATAATAATAGTGCAAAAGGTGCTTTAAATGACA
>JBOFRC010000384.1:0-21833 GCA_051650825.1 Sarcina sp.
ATCTTATTTCTTGTGAGAATATTTTCTGCATCATACCTTTTTTATATAATTCTAAATCACTTACTTTTCCATCTTGTTCTTCTATTAAACTATCTAATATAGTAAAGAAGTCTGCTATTTTTTCTTGTTCTTGTAATGATGGAATATTTACTTTAACTTTTGCTAAATTAGATTTAGATATTCCTAAGACCTTTGCACCTGCAGCTAAAACTTTTATTTGCTTTCTAACAGTTTCATTTAACATCATATAACCTTTAAATTTAGGTGCTGTTATTCCCTTTGAATCTCTTGCTAAAATTGTATGTAGTCCTGCAACTACTTTATTATCAGCTATATTTTGTATCTCTATTGCTTTTCCTATATCATTATAATCTTCTGATGCATCTGCAATTACTAAATCACCATTCTGACAGTAACTTTCATCTTTGATTTTTGATATATCTACATCAGTATTTATAAATGGAACTTTCGCTTTTTGTAAGTTTAATATAGTTGGAAACTTCATATGAATATCTCCATAATGTATATTGTTTACTTTCCCATCATTCATATTTAAACAATCTCTTGAAAAAGAATTAGTTGTATAAAATTCTAAGAAACTATCTAATGTTTGATTAAGCCATTCTCCTTCAAATTCTTTAAATCTTAACTTTGGTACATTCTTATTCATCTTCCTGTACCTCCTATAATCCAAGTTCTTTTAATTGTTTATTGAACTTTTCATATAAATCTTCTATCTTTGATTCTCTAGCTTTTAATCTAGCTTGAACCTCTGCTATATTAACTTGTGCTTCTTCTTCAAATGTATCTACATATCTTGGAATATTTAAGTTATAGTCATTTTCTTTTATTTCTTCCATTGTTGCTACATATGAGTACTTATCAAGAGTTTCTCTATTTTTATAAGTTTCAATTATTTTATCTACATCACTATCTCTTAGTACATTTTGATTTTTACCTTTTTCAAATTCATTTGATGCATCTATAAATAGTACATTATCTGTATTTGTTCTATTCTTTTTAAACACTAATACTACTGTTGGTATTGATGTTCCAAAGAATATATTAGCTGGAAGTCCTATAATAGCATCTAAGACATTTCTTTGTTCTATAAGGTACTTTCTTATAACACCTTCTGCTGCACCTCTAAATAGCACTCCATGAGGTAATACAACTGCCATTGTTCCATTATCATCAAGGTGAGATATCATATGTTGTATAAATGCAAAATCAGCTTTTGATTTAGGTGCAAGTTTTCCGTATGCTGAGAATCTATCATCATCTAAAAACTTAGCATCTGCTGTCCAGTTAGCTGAATATGGAGGGTTAGCAACTATTGCTTCAAACTTATCTCCAATATGTTGTGGTGATTCAAGTGTATCATCATTTTTGATACTAAACTTTCTATAACTTACTCCATGAAGTAGCATATTCATTCTTGCAAGGTTATAAGTTGTTGATGTCTTTTCTTGACCATAGAAAGCTCTTACATTAGCTTCTCTTGCAACTCTTAATAAAAGTGAACCTGAACCACAAGTTGGATCATATACATTCTTTAAATCTGATTTTCCCATTGTAACTATTTTTGCAAGTATTTTTGATACCTGTTGTGGTGTATAGAACTCTCCAGCCTTTTTACCTGCATTAGCTGCAAACTGTCCTATAAGGTACTCATAAGCATCTCCAAGTATATCTATTTCACTATCATCAAACTTAAAATCTATGTTTGAGATGTTACCCATAACTTTTGCTATTAAAGAACTTCTTGATTTAACATCCTTACCAAGCTTAGTTGACTTTAAATCCATATCATCAAATAAATGGTCAAAATCTTCTTCACTCTCATGCCCAAGTGTTGATTCAGTTATATTATTAATAGCTTCTTCTAAGAACTCTATATCAAAGTCTCCTGTCTCAATAGTAGCTAAAAGCTTACTAAATAAGAATTTAGGCTCTATGAAATATCCAATATCACTAACAAGTTCCTCTTGTAGTCCTTCTCTATACTCTTCATCTTCCCAAGCCTTTTCATAACTTATGTTATCTTCTTCTAAAAGCTTATTTGCTCTACTTTCAACATTCTCTGATAAGTATCTATAAAATATAAGACCAAGTATATAGTTCTTAAACTCACTTGCTTCCATATTTCCTCTTAAATCATTTGCTATGTTCCATAAACTTGATTGTAACTTTGCTTGCTGCTCTCTTTGCATTTCTGATGTACTCATTGTATCCTCCTAGACTTATGTCTTTTTTATTTAAATTTGCTTTTAGTCTATTCTTTATGTACAATCTATCTGAAACTATTTATACATAAAGATAGTAATTTACTCAAGTATCACTAATGGTGTCAAAATTTTTGACACCATTATTTTTTACTTATTTATTTTCTTTAAAAGTTTGTTGATATCCTGAATTATCTCTAAATCGCCTCTTATTTCATCTGTTGTATATTTATCATCCATTGTTCTACTAAACTCACTATACTCGCCTGTTGATTTTATTACTTCTCTAGTTTGTTCGATTCTTTCTTCAATCTCTTCTTTTAAAGATTCCAAAGCCCAATCAATTATATTAATTTCATTAAACGTAAAATCTTTCATCTTCTGCTCTACCTCATTATTTTTTCTTTTGTTTACACTCACTTTAGTTCTTACTTATATTTTTCAGGACACCGACATACGTGTAAAAACCAGTAACTTGATGGTTAAATTTAACACAAGCTCCTTAAATCATAGTATTTAAGCCCTCTTATCTGCTAAAATGTAAATTTACCAACATGGTTTACTATAAATGTTTTAATTTTTTCTGTTAATTTTCTTTTCTTTAAAAAAGTTCCTGAAACAGTATCTTTAATTTTAGCACCATCTATCTGATTTGAATACTCATACTCAGTTATGAAGCTTTTTACCTGCTCTCCTTCAAGTTCTACTTCTTTAGAGAACTCAATTATTTCATCAACTCTTTTTTCTTCTATAAAGTCATTAAATAACTCATCCATAGAATCTTCCTTAGTAGCTTTTGGTACTACTTTATCAAGGAATTCTCTTAAAATATCTGCTTTTAATCTTAAATTATCATTATCAGCATTATCAAGTAGCTTTTTAATCTTAGCAATATCAGCTTTAACCTTATCATCAGTTTCAAAATCAATATTTCTTATAAGATTTAAAATATAGGATACATTGATTTTATCTGTTTGCATAAGCTCTATTCCAAAGTCTATATCTACAAGGATAGATACTTTTTCAGAATTCTTAACAGCATCATATATGCCAAAATACTTACTTTTATAGTCCTCATAAGTTTGAGCTGACATTCCAAGTTCTTCTTCATCAAATTCAAACTCTGTAAAAGTCTTAAGTTTTGTAAGTTGCTTAGTTAAATCCCTAAATGCTTCTACAAATGATTTTTTGATATTTTCATCTTGTATATCATCTATTGACTCAACTGTTGGTGCTATTGCATAAAGTTCTTGTAACTCCTCTTTAAATAGACTCATATAGTGGTCATAATCTTGCATTAACACTACATCTGTACTATCTGTTTGTGAGAATAAGCAAATAGCATCATCTGTATCTTTTTTAAGATTTCTATAACAAACTACATTACCATAAGGCTTTGTAGCATCATATACTCTATTAGTTCTTGAAAAGGCTTGTACAAGTCCATGATACTTTAAATTCTTATCTACATATAAAGTATTAAGTGGTTTACTATCAAATCCTGTAAGGAACATATTAACTACTAAAACTATATCTATTTCAGCATTCTTCATTCTATTTGATAAGTCCTTAAAGTACCCCTGGAATGTATCTGTTGAATAATCAAGCTTCTCTTCAGGATATAACTTGTTGTAATCAGCTATAATTCTCTCTAAACTATCTCTTGAATGTTCATCCTTACCTGATAAGTCCTCATTATCTTGGAATGTATAAACTCCTGCAATCTTTAAATTATGATCTATCTTTTTAAAAGCATCATAATACTTTATAAGAGCAGGAATACTTTGAACTGTAAATATAGAACAGAATTTTCTACCTGCTGTCTTATTATCATGGTTACTGACTATATGATTTGCAACCATATCTATTCTTTCATCAGCCATAAACACTTCTTCTTTATCTATTGCTCTTATTCTCTCATCATCATATTCATTTACTTCACCATCAAAAGTCTTAATATACTCAACTGAGAACCCTAATACATTTCCATCATTAATAGCATCTTTTATAAGATAGTGATGTAAGCATTTATCAAATATATCTGCTGTTGTTCTACCATCTTGGCTCTTATTTTCTATAAGTCTTGGTGTTCCTGTAAAACCAAAATACTGTGCATTAACAAAATGCTTATTAATAGCTGTGTGCATCTCACCAAATTGACTTCTGTGGCACTCATCTATGATAAATACTACTTTCTCTTGCTTATACTTTTCCATTCTTCCTGCATACTTTTCTGATGCAAGTAATCTCGCAAGTTTTTGAATAGTAGTAACAATAAGTCTTGTATTTATATCCTCTACCTGCTTAATTAAAGTTCCAACATTATCAGTTGTATCTACACAGTCCTTTTCAAACTTGTTAAATTCCTCAACTGTCTGTGAATCAAGGTCTTTTCTATCAATTAAGAAGAAAACTTTTTTAATATTATCTTGGTCTGATAATAACTGACTTGCCTTAAATGAAGTAAGTGTCTTACCTGAACCTGTTGTATGCCATATATAACCGTTATTATTAGTTTCAACTGCCCTTTTCATAAGTGCTTCAACTGCATAAATCTGATAAGGTCTCATAACCATTAAAAGCTTCTCAGATTCTTTTATAATCATATACTTTGCAATAATATTATTAAGTCTATATCTATCTAAAAACGATTCTGCAAAACGACTTAAATTAGTGATTCTCTTATTTTTTTCATCACTCCAAAAGAATGTAAAATCAAACTTAATATCCTTATCACTATTAGCATAATACTTAGTGTCTACACCATTTGTAATAACAAAGCATTGAATATATCTATATAATCCCTTAAATGAATGTCTTCTATATCTTTCTATTTGATTAAATGCTTCCTTAAAGTCCTTACCTCTTCTCTTAAGTTCAACTTGAACCATAGGAAGTCCATTAATAAGAATAGTAACATCATATCTATTCTTATACTTACTCTCCATAGTCACTTGATTTGTAACTTGGAATATGTTCTTATGCCAGTTCTTACTGTCAAAGAACTCTATATAAATACTTGTCCCATCTTCTCTTTCAAGAACAAACTTATCTCTAAAAAGTTTAGAACTATTAAAAATACTTTTCCCTTCTAAGTGGATCATAATTCTATTAAACTCTTTATCTGTAAGCTCACCCCCTTGTAACTTACCCTCATTAAAGCTGTTAAGCTGTATTCTAAAGTTAGCCTTTAAGCTATCCTCATCAGGAATAGTAACTTTACTATAACCCTGCTTCTGTAACTGAGCTATGAGAAGTTCTTCAAGCTCCTGTTCTGATTGATATGTCATAGATCTTCCTCCTATCTAGCTACCTAGAAAGTGCCACGCAAAAGCGGAGCACCACACATTTATAAAGAGCCATTTCGTGTCACCCCTATAAATTCTTCTTATATCTTTGTATTTGCCTTACTGATATCTCTAATGTTTCTGATATTTGTTTATTGCTTAACCCTTTAACAACCAAATCATTTATTCTTTTTATTAAATCTTGTTTTTGTTGCTCTCTACTTGTTAAACCTTCTTTATTTCTTCTTGCTTCTCTTCTTCTTTTATTATTATTAGCATATTTAACTTCTGTTCCCATTATAGTTTTAAGCTGCTTCTGTTCATCTATTGTTATATCTAATCTCTCAATCAGAGTTTCATTCTTATACCAGTAGCCACCCTTGTCTCGCATTCCTTTAGATACTCTTTTAACTTCACCTGATCTAAGACCTTGCTCATAGTTTAAGAATTTATCTATTGCTTTAGGTACACATCTTAATATTGCATCTACTTCGGTTTGTTTTAATGGCTCTGTAAAGCTGTTATTTAGTTTATTAACTGCATCATCTAAATTATTACTATCTCTAGTTGTAACTCCTATCCAATAAGCATAACAATGTAGAATCATATTCCTATATCCAGTTACTTTATACTTTCTAAGCTTACATATCGTTAATATATCTTCTGCTCTAGCCATATGTAGTGTATAACTTGTAAAGAACTGCAATACTTTAAACTCTTTTTTATTTTCTTTAACCTTAATTTCCTTGAAAACTTTAGGTTTCCATTTTAAATACGTCTCTCTTAAATCATACATAGAGTAAGTTATTTCATCATTAACTATCATAACTTTACATTCTGCATTATTTCTGCTATTAAGTGTATCTGGTAATCTTAACACCCTTGCTGCATCAGTTGCTTTCTTATCTGCTCCCAAATCTTTTAGCTGATAACATAAATAATCTTCAAGTTCCTGCCAAGTTGCTAATGCTTGGTAAGGTGCATGTTCGATTCTCCAATAAATATGTGCTCCTCTACCACTTGCAACAACCATGCTTGGCTCTGGAATCTTACTTTCATTTACTAAAGTCCAAGTTCTATAAACTAAATCATTAAATCCAAATTCTTTATGATCTAAATCTATATACAAAGCTCTTAACTGCCTTGTATTACTAGCTAATCGTCTTCCATTGTAACTAGTATTGATAGATATAAATGTATCTTTCTTACCTGTATATTCTTCTAAGGCATCTACTATCGTCATACCTTTATAATTTTTTATCTCAATTATTTTTTTATTTTTTAATTGCATTATCTGTATGTATCCATCTATTTCTTTGGAATATAAATGGTCTACATAGGTTCTATTAGTTAACTTCCTTGCTATATTGCTCACTTTTACTCTCCCTTTAATTTATTATGTAAACTAAGCATTTATAACAAAACTTTTCTTCTAACTTATCGCTTTTCAATATATTACTATTGATTTTTTAGTATAAATTTTGTACAATAGCATTATACTAATAAATGAAAAAGATAGACTATGTCCTTGGACTTTAAGGTCTTGTTGTAATGGAAAGAAGTTATCTCCCGGCAAGTTGATGAACTTCTTTTTTTTATGCCTTTTTTTACATTTCGTATTCAAATATACTATTATTGTAAATCTATTCTGATTATTTTACAAGATATCTTATTTTTTCTCATTTAAAATAAAAAAATAAGAAGATATGACTCACTATCTTCTCTATCAAAAATACTGGTAAAATATCATGGCGGCATATCCTGAATCTCTATTAACAAGAAAACTTGCGTATAGAGAACCTTTCCTACCTTATAATATCAGTATTTTATTTTCATTATGTAATTTACTTTAAATTAAGTAATGTTATATCCCTTAAAAGCATTTATAACTTCTTTTACCTCTTGCTGATATTCTATTGGATGTTCTAAGTATTGCTTGTCTAGATTAATCCTAAAGTTTAAATCAAAGTAGATTTTTTCTATATTTTCTTTAACGTAATCTGAAATCTTCTTTACTCCATTAGCCTTTAATCTTTGGAGTAAAATTTCTTCACTATTTATAACACTGTCTTTATCAATATTAAAAATCATTGGCGATTTATCATTATTATCAACATTGTTTAAATGCGTAATTAACGCATATTTTAAAAAATTTTCTTTATCACCATTAAAAGCTAATTTAATTATATCTTCAAGCTTTTTACAAATAACAATTTGATTATTTAAATAATCTCCTCTAGTGCAAACTAAATATATATTCATTAAATCCATCCCCTTATTTTAACTTTACATAACTTCTTTCTAGCATATCTTTTCTATCGTCACCGTGACTAAGCCATTTAGATGTTTCATTAGCTGCTTCTTTAATAGACATACCTTCTTCTCTAAAACTATTATACTTTTCTTGAGCTATAAGTCTTCTGATATCGTGGTTACTATGACGTTCTAAACCGAAATTATCTTGAACTCTATTTAAATATCTATTAATACTTTTTCCATCTATACTAAAAAGTTTATCCTGATGAAAGTTTTTATCTAATATACTTTTAATAAATTCTACTTTATTAGCTGGAATAGACCTTGTAAGTTTTTTTCCACCTTTTGTATTAATAAATTTAATTTCTTTTCTATCTATATTTATGTTTTCTCTTTTTAATCTTGGAATTTCCTCAACTCTAACTCCTAAGAAGTTTTGCATTTGCAAAACTAAACCGCTTTGACTTTCATTATCAATAGCATACTCTAAAATCTTATTATAATCTGCTCTACTTATAATGCTATTAACCCCTCTACTATTACTTGTTTTTCTCTCTGTTTGAGGAACTACTATTTCTTTTCTCCAATTTACTTTAATTCCAAATGTGCTATCTATAACTTTTTCTAGTTTAAAAAAACTATTAGCATAACTAGCAATTGTGTTTTGAGTACAATCATTTTCTTTAGCTGTTTCTAAAAACTTTTGAACATGTTCCGCTTTTATATCTTTAACCATTTTTAAATTAAAATTATTTTTTTTTGAATAAATTTGAAAAGATTTAGCTATTTGTTTCAACCTAATTTTCTCACTGTAACTGAAGATTTTATTGGACATTGCATTTCCATTATCTTCTTTAAAAGCTTTTTTATCTATATGCTCTTTGAAATTTTTATTAATTGCATAAGTCATTTGCCCATATAAATTTCTTGCCATTAATATTTCTCCTAAATATATTTACTATATACAAGTAATTTAAAAATGCCCGTAAAACTTGTATATGCTAAAATTTTAATCTTTAGCTTTATTCCTAGCTTTAAAGCTAGAAAAAAGATAAGCTACAACAATAATGTACGCCATTAAGAGGGTCCTATGTCCCCTCTTAATGGCGACATAGGACATCATATTCATTAAATTAAAAATGCAATTTCCTTTAAAAGAAACCATCATTTTTTTATACAGAAGTTAATTCATTCAATCCAAATCTACTTTACATTACATAGTAGACTAATAAAAAACCCGTATCCAAACTTCTAATGGATCAGTCAGTTTTTCAAACCAAAATTAATTTTGGTCTATAAAAATAAAAATCAAAGATTTTTACTAAAAAAATTAAGAAAATCTTTTTCTTAACTAATAATTTAAAAAGCTAGCTTTAATATAAAAATAAATTTTCCAAATTTATTTTATATAAATGCACTACAATAAAATTTATATAAATTTCTTCCTAAAGCTAAAAATAGCCATTTATTTAATCTTTAGCATATTGCTAATAAATATTTGTTTCTTTAATCCTTAAAATATAAATGTTACTGTACATATTAATTATAAAATCTTTTTAGTACTTTTACAATCCCTAAAACTAGAACTACTACCATACTTAGATAAAATACTAGAATTACTCTAAGAGCAAAACTAAATAGAAGACACTTAGTTACCACTAAAAGCAAGTTCTATTCTATCTATTTAGAAATACTAAGAAAGTAAGACATAAACTAGCCTTCCCTAAAGAGTGCTACGCAAAAGCATAGCACCACATATTTATAAAGACGACATTTCATGTCACCCCTATAAATTCTTCTTATATCTTTGTATTTGCCTTACTGATATCTCTAATATTTCTGATATTTGTTTATTGCTTAACCCTTTAACAACCAAATCATTTATTCTTTTTATTAAATCTTGTTTTTGTTGCTCTCTACTTGTTAAACCATCTTTATTTCTTCTCTTAGCTTTCTTACTTTCATTATCTTTAACTCTTCTTCTATCATATTTAATTTCTGTTCCTATAATGGTTTTAAACTGCTTCTGTTCATCTATTGTTATATCTAATCTCTCAATAAGCGTTTCATTCTTATACCAGTAGCCCCCCTTATCACGCATTCCTTTAGATACTCTCTTAACTTCACCTGATCTTAAACCTTGTTCATACGCTAAGAACTTATCTATCGCTTTAGGTACACATCTAAGTATTGCATCTACTTCTGCTTGTTTTAATGGCTCTTTAAAGCTATTATTCAGTTTATTTACTGTTTCTCTTAAATTGTTACTATCTCTTGTTGTAACACCTATCCAATAAGCATAACAATGTAAAATCATATTTCTATACCCTTTAACTTTATATTTTCTAAGCTTACATAAAGTTAATATATCCTCCGCTCTAGCTATATGTAATGTATAGCTTGTAAAGAACTGCAATACTTTAAACTCTTTTTTATTCTCTTTAACCTTAATTTCCTTAAAAACTTTAGGTTTCCATTTTAAATACTTCTCTCTTAAATCATACATACTATAAGTTATTTCATCATTAACTATCATGACTTTACACTCTGCATTATTTCTGCTATTAAGTGTATCTGGTAGTCTTAATACTCTTGCTGCATCAGTTGCTTTCTTATCAGCTCCTAAATGTTTTAATTGATAACATAAATAATCTTCTAGTTCCTGCCATGTTGCAATAGCTTGATAAGGTGCATGTTCTATTCTCCAATAAATATGAGCCCCTCTACCACTTGCGACTACCATAGTTGGCTCTGGAATCTTATCCTCATTTACTAAGTCCCAAGTTCTATACACTAAATCATTAAATCCAAACTCTTTATGATCCAAATCTATATATAAAGCTCTTAACTGCCTTGTATTACTAGCTAATCTTCTACCATTATAGCTAGTGTTAACAGATATGAATGTATCTTTCTTACCTGTATATTCTTCTAAGGCATCAGTTATTGTCATTCCTCTATAATTTTTTATCTCAACTATTTTTTCATTTTTTAATTGCATTATTTGTATATATCCATCAATTTCTTTAGAATACAAATGTTCTACATAATCTTTATTTGTTAATTTTCCTGCTGTATTTCCCATCTCTATCTCCTTTTTAAAGGGACAGCCAGTTTTTACAAACACTTTTTATTTCTATACCTATTGCAAAAGTAGTATATTTTTATTACAATAAGCATATAATTAAAAAAGTGTTCAGAAATAAACTCTATATTTATAGAGCTTTATAAACTGGCTTTCTGTAAAAAGAAGTTTTCTCCGACCAAAGTGATAACTTCTTTTTTCTTTGCCCTTTTTTATCTTATTAGATAATTTTAACTTATTTTATTAATCTAAACAATATATCTTATTTTGCCAAGTCTAAGTGGTCACTTTGGAAAATTTAAAAATTATCTATCTATTCCTAATATGCTGTTTTTTCATTGTTTTTTTGGCAAAAAAATATTAATTTTTTGTAAACTTATTTGTATAGTAATTCAAGATTTTATTAAAACTGTTGCTCTTAGAACAAAAGTTTATCGATAATTCATTTAGGATAGGATTTTAAAGAAGACAGGAACATATATAGATGCAAATATGATACAGGTAGCATATTTGGGTGGAGAGAATAGATCTGAAGAAAAAGGTAATAGAAAAGTTAACGCTTTTTTTGAAAAGCATTTAGAATTATTTTATAGATATTAGTAAAGAGAGTGATTAATTAATCACTCTCTTCATTCTTAATTACAAAAGGAGCCTACCTCTGACTCCGTATCTTTCCTTATAATACAACTTACTACTCTAACTTTTTTCTTATAAAAAGTATATTAAATTTTATTATAAGTGACTACTTAATATTACACCCATTATTATTATTTAACAAAAAAAAAACAGATATAAAACCTGTTTCTTACATGTGGGAATTTATACCCTAATTAAATTAAATATGAGTTATTCACTCAATTCTTATATGTGGGAATTTATACCCTAATTAAATTAAATATGAGTTATTCACTCAATTCTTGATTATATATTATCATAGTAATTTCTAATTTACAAGTGAATCCAATAATTCTTTGATTCCATCATCAATCTGCGGTTGTGTTAAAATATATTCTATATCCATATTTATTATGCCTATAATTTGATTTTTTATACTTACTAATTCATCATTTAGCCCATTAATTTTTGTGGAATTATATGATTCTTGTTCTAATTGTAAATTATCTATTTCTCTCTTTAGTCTTAATGCAGTATATGCTAAAGATATCATTTTTGACACATAAGCATTATCACATTGATTTTTATGAAATTTAATTCTTTCATCTAAATTTAACGTATATAACATCTCTTTAGTTCCTAAATCTAGTAATTTTAAAAATAGTTCATCATTAATTAGTGCATCTACATAAGCTTGTCCTTCTTTTAGAGGTTTAAATCTATCTACATTAACTGTTCTAATCTGATCATAAACTGCATAACTATCAACTGTTCGTAGATTAGACGGTAGTGTACTTATCTTACCTATGTTGACTTTATTTACACCTATACCATTAGGCGAGCTAGTTAAAGGCATTACTATACAGGTTTTCTTGTCATTATTTTTTTTTAATACCAATGCAAGATGTTCAGAGTCGAACTCACATCTATTTACTGGATTAAAATTAACGCTATAAATTCTTTTAGTCTTTACTCTATTGAATGTCATTCCTTGACTTCTATTATTACTCATATTAATCAATACCTCCTTAACATATTAATAATACCATAGTTATATTTAATACAGAAATTTAAAATAATATTTTTAAATATAAAGTCAGGGGAATAGATAAATAGATATAGTATCCCAACTTAGTCTTAAATTAAAATTATTTTTTACAATAGTTTTACATTAATTTTACTATTAATTTTATATTAATTTAATTAATGGTATATAATGATATCAATGATTAATAATAAATTATATTTTAATATAGGAGTGTGTTATATATGAGAACAATAAATGCCATTAAGCGAGAGTTAAAGTTAAAAGATACAGAAATCTTAAGTTCTATAAATTTTTTAGAACAAAATCAGATAATGTTGTTTTCAGATTATCAAGGTGATAAAGAAGATTTTGAATATTTTGCACTTTGTTTAGAAATCTTCAAAAGAACAGGAATAAATTATTTTGAAGATTATGAATCACTTTATTATCGTGCTGAAAAAATTAGTAGAATTTTAAATGGTGATACTTCAATTTTTGAATATATGTTTGAATATACAGTAGCTAATTTAGAAGCTGATTTAGAACTATTAATTTTAAAATCAAACTTTTTTGAAATTAAAAAAATTATAGGCTATGACGTTCTTAAACTTACTCAAAATAAAAAGCAACTAATAGCTTTATTTGAGGATAAATATAAAAAATTTGAACTTGAAAAGATAAAATCAAAGGAAATAAAATCTTGTGAATATAATCAAAAGTATTTTAAGTTCATGGACTTTACAAATTTAAATGAGAAGTTTGAATTGGTTTTTAAAAAATTATATAATGAACTACCTAAATTGAAAAAAATGATTAATTCTGAAGATATGGTATTAAAATTTTCACAAGGTCTTGCATTAAATAAAAATAAAAAATATCTAGTCTTTATATATAAAAACAAAAAAATTATTGAGATATTTAAGACTAGTAATTCTTTGAATTTTAAAAGATTTGATGATTATAATTATGATTATGCTAGTTTTCTTGAAGTAGAAGAAATTTATCAAGATGATCTTAATGTTAGATTTAAACTTTATTTTGATTTATTTTTAAATCAAAATGATGTAACTGTAAATAATTTAATCTTTACTAGAATTAATGCAGCTAAAGAGGTTTATAAATTTGAATATGGGTTAACATTACCGAAAATTAAAAAGATTATACATGAAAATAATTTAGAATTAAATGCTAAAGGATTTGATTATATATTAAATAAAGTAGAGTTAGATAATGCAATAAAAAAGTATATTAAAAGAAACTAAAGTTGAGGTGGAAAATGATTATACATATTAATAAAATCTTAAAAAGAACTAGTAGTAACACCATGAAGTACACTACTGTTTCTTTTATAAAGACTAAGAATTATAGTTTGATATTATAGTAAATATTAAATATAATAATTACTATAAATATTAATGTTAAAATTAATATAATAACATTAATTTAATTAATGTAAAATTAAAGGGTGTGATAAGATGAAAATTATAGCTTTTGTAAATCAAAAAGGTGGAGTAGGAAAAACGACTTTAAGCATTAACATTGCTGCTATATTGGCAGAGCAAGGAAAAAAAGTACTTATTATAGATAATGATTCACAATCAAATGTTACAAGTACTTTTTTTGATTATGAACCAACAAAAACTTTATATAATGTCTTACTGAATAATTTAGATTTAAAAGAAATTATTAATAACACTGATATAAATAATTTAGATGTTGCGGTAAATAGCATAGCAAGTTCTGATATTAATTTATTGCTTAGTACCGAAATTGCTAGAGAAATGAAATTAAAAAATGCAATTATAGAAGCTCAAACAAAATATGATTACATAATAATTGATTGCAATCCTGCTTTAGATTTAAGTTTAATAAATGCATTGGTAGCAACTAATGAAGTTATAATACCAATTGATTGTAGTGCTTATAGCTTAACAGGTCTTAATAATTTACTTAAATTTATAGAAAAACTTAAAGTTTTAAATAAAGACTTAAAAATAAATGGTTTTATCTTAAATAATGTAGATAGAAGAACAACTACTTATAAAGATATTATTGAGGCAATACATGAATATTATCCTAATATGCTATTTGAAAATTATCTAGGAATGAATAGTATTTATAGTAAAATGCAATTTGCCAAAGAAACGATAATAGAAAATAAAACTAATAAGGCATTCTTAGAATTAAATGCTGTTATTAAGGAGATGCACAACAGATGGTAACAAAGAAAAAAAATGCAGTTATGGGTCTATTAGAGGGTATTTCAAAAACAGAAAGTATAAAGGAAATAGAAGATACTAGAAAAATTGATGAGATAAATAAAAATGATATGAAAAAAAGTACTAGAGGAAGAAAGAAAAAATCTAATGAAGTAAGCTTGGAGTTTAAAGGAAAAAAATTAAAAATAACTAATTTAAATAAAGAAATAGTAAAATGTAATAAAACCTTTTATTTAGAAAAAAAATATATTGATATATTAGAAGAACTTTCAAAAAAAACAGGATTAACAACATCAGAATTAACACAATTAGCTATACAATTATTAAGCAATAATGTTGAATTAGATGGATTTGATAATTAATTTTATATTTAAATTATAAATATATTTGCATTAATTTAATTAATGTAAATATATTTTTTTTGAAATGTGTAATTATTGAAAAGGGGTATTAAAATGCTGCAAAATGATTTATATAAAAAACTAAAAAAAGATTTAAATATATATGAAATTAAGATATCTAACTAAAGGCAACGAATTAATAGCTAAAGGCAACGGATTAATAGCTAAAAGCAACGGATTAAGAGCTAAAGCAATGGATTAACTAACATTAAATATTCCTTTATTAATTTATCCAGTGTATTTCTACTTATATTAAGCTCTTTTGCTAAGCTAACTTTGGTAAATTCTCTATTTAAATATCTATCGTAGTACTCTCCAAAGTTAGGTATATTAACCTCTTTACGACCTTTATACTTACCTTGTGCCTTAGCTAAAGCTATTCCTTCTCGCTGTCTTTCTAAAAGGTTTGCTCTTTCAAACTCATTTATAGCACCAATCATTGTAAGCATTAATCTTCCATTTGGTGTACTACTATCAATCATTTCCTTAGCACTTATTAATTTAACTTCTTTCTTTTCTAGATGTTCTACTATATTAAGTAAATCCTTTGTACTTCTAGCTAATCTACTAAAGTCATGAACTACTATTGTATCTCCCTCTCTAGCATAATCTAATATATTTTGTAACTCTGGTCTATTTGTATCTTTAGCACTAATTTTTTCACTAAATACCTTTTCTACTTCATATTTTTTCATTGTTTCTAATTGTCTTCCTTCGTTCTGCTCCACAGTTGAAACTCTTACATATCCTAAGATCATACTGTCTTCCCTCCATATATTCATCTCTGTTAGTTTTTATATTTTTATTATATCATTTTGTTTATTTGTATTCTATAACTTAATATACATTATGTGCAAAAATTCAAAATATAACTTTAAATAAACAATTATCATTATAATTATAGTTGTTCATTTAGACTACACTCTAAATGAATGAAATTTACTTTCTAATTCGAATAACAGTTTCCATATATAGGAATTAAATATAAAAATACTGGCTACAATAAAAAGTATGAGAGTAAATAAAAATACAAGAAATGAAATTGTAGTTAGCTATTTAAATGGTAAGGATATATTTTCTTTAGCTTCTAAATATAACCAAGATGTTAGTTATATAAAAAGAACTATCGAAAAATATCAGCAGCCTACTTTCAAAAAAGTCTTTTTACTAGATGAGGAAAATATAAGTTTTAATCTATTTTCAAAAGTCATTGATTTGTCTGCTGATGATAGGGCATATATTTTTTCTAACAAAGACTTAAATCCCAATAATACCAATATTATTAGAGTACCAGCACCTATTTTAAAATTCAAAAATAGCTTAGACTATCGTTTAATTATTGGAATAGGAGAAGTACTGGCTTTGCATAAGAAAGACATTTCAAAAAATTTGATTGAATTCATCATTGTTTCAAATGATAATATTTTTTGTGAGGTTATAAATTCTATTGATGTTAATATGTCTGTTTTAAAAATAACTCCAGATGTAAATAACACCTATAATTTAGTCAAAGTTTTAAAAAAAGTTGAACCGCAACTCAGTACACCTAATTTATCTGATGAAAATAATATTGTTAATGCTAGTATAAAAGTAAAAAAAGCATTAAATAGTCTTTTAGGAGAACTTGATGAAAATACTTCTTTAGAAGTAGCAAAGTTATTTAAGAAAGATTTAGAAAAAAATAGTCCAAGACTAAGTAGTAACCTTCAATCATTAATAGGGAAATCAACTCCAGAGGGAAATCAACTATTTAGTTCTTTATCAAAACTTTTTAGAGATTTGAAAAGCTGTGCCATTTAATTAAATATCTATAATTTCAAAAAAGTAGAAGGGTGATACAATGTCATCCTTCTACTTTTTTATTTCATTATTGATAGCAAATAATTTTTCAAGTGTATAATCATCAATTTTTACATCTTTCATATCATTTGAATTTACAATTATACACATTTTACCATCATGCAATTCTTTTTTTACTTTTAATTTATTTCCATCCCTTGAGTATAGAATTATTTCTTTCCCTAAATTAAGTAATGCTTTTTTTATCATTTTAAATCCACCTATAAAACTTTCTTTAGATTATTAATATGCTTATTTATCATTTTTTTTAGCTGCTATTTTTTTAGTTTTTGGCTGTTTTAACAGTTCTATTTCTTTTTTTAAAGATTCTATTATTTCATCTTTATCTGCTTTCATTTTATCAACTTCTTGCTTATGTTCTTGTTTTAATTCTCCTATAGCAACCTTATGCTCTTGTTTAACTTCTTGCACTTCTTGTTTATGCTCTAATTTCATCTCTTTAAGATTATTTTCATATGTCTGACTAGCATCTGCTAACGTCTGCTTATAGTCAGACTTTATTTCTTTTAGTTGTTGCTGGTAAAACTCTTTTATATTTGCTAATTCATTTTGTGTATTTTTAAGTTTATTATTTAAATCTTTATTCATTGTTGAACTATCTAATATATCTTGTTTTAATTTTATATTAACCTCTTCAAGTTCTGTATTAGTATACTTATATTCTTTATATTCTGCTACTATACCATTTAGAGTGCTATTACTCTCATTAATCTTTTTAACCTCTTCTACTTTATCCTCAAGTTGTTTAGTAATACTATAAATATTCTTACTTAATTCCTTATTAGTCCTTTCAACTTCTTTTGATTTTTCTGCTACTTCTTTTAAATTTCTTATTCTATCTTGCAATTCAATTATAGTTTGATCTTTAGAATTTAACTCTTTACTGTAATTTTCCTTGATAGTTGCCTCTGCATTTTGATTAATTTCTAATGCCGCTAAATATATATTTTGTATCGATCTTAAATGATTTTCTATTGATTCAATTTCCTTTGCTCGATCTGATACCATTGCTTTAGCTTTAGTTAATTCCATAGATTCTATAAGCTTAGCAAATCCCTCTGCTTGACTGATGTGATATTCCTCTGTAAATGCTTTAAATTTCTCAATTTCTTCTTCATTCAACCTAAATGTTACTCTTTTATTCTCATTCATATTAACCTCTGAAATTAATACTTTGATATTTTAATATCCTTATATTTTTTAATATTAATACTTTAGTATTTTAGTATCTTTATATTTTCTAATATTAATATTTTAGTATCTTTATATTTTTTAATATTAATACTTTAGTATTTTAATATCTTTATATTTTCTAATATTAATATTTTCGTATCTTTATATTTTTTAATATTAATACTTTAGTATTTTTAGATATCAAAAATAAACTATATCAAGACAAATTTAATTTTGATATAGTTCCATTAACATATTTATATTCTTTTTTAATATACAAATAGCTAAATCAATACTTTTTTCTGGTATATCTAACTTATGTAATTCATCTAGATTTTTTAAAATATCATCAATTATTTTTATAGCGAACTCTTCTCTATAAAACTCTAACCCTTGATCCATCAATCTAGTATTAGCAAAAGTTCCTTGCCCTAATAGTTTCTCTTCTATTTCATTTTCATTCAAAATGAGATTTCCTAAACTACAGCCATGATCAAATAAAGGCATGAAGCCAATAATTTCTCTAGTATCATTATTTATAGTAAATCCAAAGTTACTAAAATGCCTATCTTGATTTAATATTAAACAATCAAAAAACAACATTTCTTTAAACTCTTTTTCAACTTTATACTTTTTACAAACTTCTAATACATTTAAGTAATTCCATTGACTTCTGAAACTTAACTCTACACTTAAAACCTCTTTCATTGATATAAAACCTATAGTTGCATCAGTAAATAAATCACAAGTAGAACATCTAACCCCATTCCAATCATTAAGTTCATATTGTATATGTTCTATTCCAGCAAATGAAAGTATCTCACTAACTATCACTTCAGAATATGGCTCATTCCCTAAACTATTTTCACCAGTAGTTCCTTTTTTATATAATATTATTTTTCCATCAATTACTCTCCAGGCTTTTCCTTGAATACCCTTTGTAGTTACTTCTGGTGTTTTTATATATCCATTCAAAGTATTGATTGCTCCGAAGAAAGAAACTAATCCTAAATCTTCTTTAAATCCATTATAAAGATTTACATCTTTCCAACTTAACTCTTTTCCATTTATATTTTTTTCACCAACTTCTTTAATCCATAATGTATCATTTAAAGAACAAGCATGATTTATCTTTAGAATATCTATAATAATTGGATTTACTAAATTTATAGATTTTAATATTTCCTTTTTATGAATTCTTCTACTAGCTAAGATTCTATTATTCAACCAAGTTTCAATATCATCTATAAATGGATCATTTTTATAAACTTGAATAATCTCTATAGGATTCAAAAGATTAAAACTTACTTTAAATTCATATAAAACTTTATCTTTATTTAATAATTCAAATTTCAAAATTCACCTCCACAAAATACTATACATTTTTTTAATCTTATAATTTAATTTACTCTAGTATTTCCCTCTAAGTATAAATTTCAACCTTTTAAATATGGAGTTTGTTTTCTGTTTTAATTCATATTCTGTTTTTCTTTCAGCTAGTACATTTTGTTTTTCTAATAATAATATTTCTGTAGTACTTAATGCTTTATCTTGAAGCTTCTGACTATTAAGAAGCAACTGATTTTGTTGCTGCAATAATTCCATCAACTTATTATTTTCATTTTTTAAATGATCAATATCTTTTTCATTCCTTGAAATTACATTATTTAAAGTATCAATCAACCTATCATCAATTGAATTTAAACTTGAAGTTGCAACTTCAACCTCTATATCATTATAATCTATAAACTCTGATTCTTTTGATTCTACTTTTATACCTTTAAGTTTATTAAGACCATCTTGACTTAAATGTTTTATACCATCTTCAACTATTATAAACTTTTGTATGGATTCTTTATTCAACTTCTTATAAACTGCTTGTTTACTAATATTCAACTCTTTAGCAACTTCTTCTACTCTATACAACTCTCTTTAAACCTCTTTTCAATTTATTACCATCTTATATTAAAGTTCGGCACAACAATTAAAATTTCCTTTTAAAGAATATAAATGTAGCTATACTTTTATATTGACACTAAGTTTTAAATCTACTTTATATATAAAAATACAGTACCTCCACCGATCGTGTCGATACTGTAAGTTATGAATTTATTTATTTGAAAAATACTCATATACCCAGCCAAAAAATCGCATTTGCGCGCTATCTGCCATCATATCCTCTTCAGGAATATTTTTATTCAATGCTTTTATAAATGCCGAATCAATTTGTGTTATCTGTATTTTAAGATTTTCATATTTAAAGTGAATTAATTCTAATCCAGCAAAAATATCTAAAACTATCATAGCTTCACTTGCTATATCTTTTCCACTAGGTAATTCATCTTCTTTAAGTAAATTATTAAAGTACATTTCAAATGTATCTAAATCTAATTCACATTCTTTTTCATAAGCTAATTTAAATAATAACAACTTGCTTTTTGTATTATATGATAATTTACTAATAACTAAGTTTATTTCATTTTTGTCCATTTCAGTTATTACCTCCTCTGAATTCATTCTATTTTCTTGAGCGGTTACTGCTGATTCAGCCATAGCTCTCCATCCATTTATCGCCGAATCATTTTTACCGATAAGCTCTTTAATCATTTTGCTAAGCTCTGTTATCTTACTTATATTATTACCCATACCTTTTAATTCATCTATAAGATTGTCTAAGTCCTTTAAATTCCCCTCTATTGTTTTTGCTGAATTTACTAAAGTGTTATTTGCCTCAGTACTCTTAGATCCATCAACAAAAGTGTATATAATTGCAACAACGGATAAAATTATTGATGAAATTGTTGAACCAAAACTAAATTTTTCAACAAATCCATCATTTCCTGCTCCTTTTATAATAAAGGCTACTACAATAGCAGTAATAAGCATAGTTAAAATATGAGTCAATATACTAATTTTTTTATCCTTACACATAGTAACTCCTTAAAACACTTTAAAATATTTTTTTATTAAATATCACTAAATTATACAAACATCTGTTGTAATAATCCTTTTTTCATCACTCTTAAATCTTCAAGATTCTTTTGCTCTCCTTCTATTAAATTATCTATTTCAGATAAAACTCCCGCAATTTTCTTTTGCTCTTCTAAGCATGGATGAATAACTTCTATTTGTAAAAATTCTTTTTTATTTAAAACTCTATTTCTTCCCGCTCCTCCTGGAGATGCTAAACTCAAATCATACTTCATTCTTTTTTGCTTTATAACATATTCATAAAACTTATAATAAGAATTTACATCAAATTTATATGTTGGAAATCTATGAGATACTAACTTATTTTCATCACTGCTTTTTATTATAGCTATTGCATGTTCCCAAGCAAAAGTTATATTTACTATTAATTGATTAGTTTTTACCTCATATAAAGTATCCATCATTACATCTTCTGGCTTTTCTACTAATGTAGTAAAAGTTCCTTTTGCATGTGATCTTACACTTAATTTAAAATATGGTTTTTTAGGCTTTTCTACTGGATATAGATCTTCTATTAAAATTTCTTTAAGTGCTTTCATTTGCCACGCAGGATACTCACACCCATTCTCATCTTTAAATCTTATTTCTTGTGAGAATATTTTCTGCATCATACCTTTTTTATATAATTCTAAATCACTTACTTTTCCATCTTGTTCTTCTATTAAACTATCTAATATAGTAAAGAAGTCTGCTA
>JBOFRC010000385.1:0-27046 GCA_051650825.1 Sarcina sp.
ACATCTCCAACAATTACTTCATCAAGATTTGATGATTTTACTACTTGTAATGGATTTAGCAAAACACTCACCTCCTCTTATAATTTTTTAACATCTACTATAAGCATTACACATTTATGAATAGTTCTTTCATCAAGCATTCTGCTCTCAACACATTCAAGGTATGGTGTAACTTTAAGTTTGCCTCTTTTTAATAAAACACAAACATCTTCACCATCTATAGTTTCAGGAATTATAATAAAAAGATTTTTGATTGTTTCATAATGAGCTGCATGTACTGATTGAGTACAATGATCAGCAACATAAGTTACTTTTTCTTTAATTCTTAATTTAACTATAAGTTTATAACCTGTTAAAATTTGCCCTTCATTAGAAAGTCCTTTTTCTGTTTTTATAAGCTTCTTATCTTCTACAGTAACATCAACTAATGTTTTTAAAAGTCTTTCCATATCTGGTTTTTGTTCTGGTATTGCTAAAATTTCATTTATTATCTCTTCTTTAAAATATTCCATTTCTTCTGGCATACTTTGATTTGGAGAATAATCTGTTCTAAAGCTCATACTTCATCCCTCCTTAACATAAGTCTGCAACAGTAAGTAATGTAACATTACCAAACAAGCATCTGCAATCTTGTTGCTCAACATATATATCTTCAATATATATTTCAGGAGCAACTATACTTAATCCTTTAAATCCTAAAGGAAGAACTACGTACTCACAGAAAGGAATAGTAACATGGAAACTATGCATTGTTTGTGTAGGTTCATTAGCAACATAGTTTATTTTTAATATTAAATCTCCCATAACAAGAAGTTTATTCCCTGTTATCTCTTGACCTTCAGCTGAAACACCTTTAGGTGTTTTAACTATTCTGTATTTAACAACTTTTTTCTTGATAACGACTTTTACTATTTGTTCGATATCTGGTTTTTCTTCTGGAACACAAAGATTAACATCTATGGTAGCTTGTTTAAAACTAGTTGTATCTAATCCACATATTTCGCCATCCATAAGATCAACACCTTGATATTCTATAAGATTCCTTACAAAATTACCCATATTTACCTCCTACAATAATTCAGTATTCCTTATAGTTTATTATTAAATTTCATATTTGCTACCAAAAAAATGCATTTTTCAAAGAAAAAATGCGTTAAATTTTACTTTAACGCATTTACATAATATTATTTAAATTTCTTTGCTTATTTTTATAAATTCTTCAATATCTTCTTCTATAGTTTTAAGAGAATTTCTCCAAAACTCTTCTGATTCTATGTTTATATTCATAAGTTTTGTTACATCAGCAAGTTTATTTTTTCCTGTAACAGCTAAAAGTTCATCATAAGCTTCTACAAAATCTTCTCCTCTTTTTTGATACTCCGCATAAAGACCTTTTGCAAATAATAATCCAAATGCATATGGGAAGTTATAGAAGTTTAAATAAGCACTATAATAATGAGGTTTACATGCCCACATATAAGGATGTAAGAATTCATTATCAAGCCCATTTCCATATGACTCTTTTTGTGCCTGTAACATTATCTCTTTAAGTTCTTCTGCTGATAATGCTCCATTTTTTCTTCTCTCGAAAACTTCAGATTCAAATAAGAATCTACTTAATATGTCTACTATTATTTGAGCACAGTCAGATAACTCTGCTTCAAGTATTGAAAAGGCTTCTAACTTTTCTGAATTTTTAATTGCTGCCTTTTTAACTATAGTTTCACAAAATGTTGATGCTGTTTCAGCAATAGGCATTGGATAATCTGCATTTATTATTGCTTCATCTTTTAAACATTCTCCATGATATCCATGACCAAGTTCATGTGCCATTGTTGTTATATCAGTAAAGTTTCCACCAAAGTTAAGCATAATTCTGCTTTCTTTTAATGAATGTATTGAATGACAGAATGCTCCTCCAACTTTACCTTCTCTTGGATAAACATCTATCCAATTATTATCAAATGCTTTTTTAGCAAACCCTCTAAGCTTATCAGAAAAACTTCCAAAATTATTTAAAACAAATTCTTTTGCTTCATCTATATCATAAGTCTTATCTCCACCTTTAAGTGGTGCAAATAAATCATAAAATGGTAGTCCATTTTTATGACCTAACATTTCAGCTTTTCTTCTATAAAATTTTTCAAAAGCAGGAAGACTTTCCTTCATTGCATTAATCATTGCATCTAAAGTTTCCTTGCTCATTCTTGATTTTAATAAAGTATCTGCAAGTGGTGACTCAAATCCTTTAACATCACAAACAGTTATAACCTCTCCTTTAATTCCTGAAAGTGCTGCTGCTACTGCATTTTCTATCTTTTTATATGACTCAAGCTCTGCAAAATAAGCAATTTTCCTTACATTTGGATCCTTATCATATGCAAGATTTCTAACTGCTGGAAGAGGCATTTGCTTTTTCTCACCATTTAATTCTATATCAACTAATAAAGAAGATGTTTCTAAATCAACTAACTTTTCAAAAGCACCTGACCCTGTAGTTCTCATTTTAGCAATCATAAGTTCTTCTTTATCACTTAATACGTATTTACTAAATTCTTTTATTTCAGAAAAATGGAATTTATGAGCTTTTAAAACTTCTGATTTTTCTATTAACTCATCTATATTATCAATAGCGCCTATCCATTTTGTAATCTTTGCATCAGTATCTGCTGTCTTAGCAACTAAAACATTTAACATATCTGAAGTCTTTAATGCTGCCTTATTTTTAGTATCAACACTAAGTGTTAAATTTGTATATGAGAATAAATCTGATTCTAAATCTACAAACTCACTTTTTTCTTTTATATAAGTTTCTAAAGCAACCACTTTATCATCTATATTCATCATTTTTTCAGCTCTAGCAGAATATGTATCCACTAAACCTTCTAATTTTTTAGAATCATTTTTAAACTTTTCTGAATCAAATCCAGAATATAATTCTGAAAGACTCCATCTTCCTTCCATCTCTATCACTCTTCCTTTTTATTTTAATCTACTCTTCATAGATTGATTCTCTTTTACTATATGCTAATATTCGAACAATAATCTATATTTTACATTATAACATCTTAAATATGTGTTTTTATTTAAGATATTAATTTTTTAATTATAATATAAATTTAAGTAGTTTTTTTTAAATTAATATCAGTTTATTAGTCTAAACTTAAATTTTTTTACAATAAAATTTGATTTTTTTAAATTAATATTAATTTCTCTTCTGTTATAGTAGAATAAAAGATGTATAATTATAAAATCATATTAAATTTAGGAGATTATTTGTTTATGTCTGATACGAAGAAAAATAAAAAACTTATTCCAAAAGATTATAAAAATATAAATAAATATATTTCTTCACCCGAAGTTAAAAAATATATAAATGAAGTTTTAAAACTTTCTCAAGATTGTAAAGGTACTATAACAGATATAATATCTAATAAATTTGTAGATTTTATGACTCCTATAGAAGATATAATTAAAGATCTTTTCAATGACCTATCAATAGAAATAATGAGAAGATATGAAGAAGTTTATAAGACAGCGTCTCTAGCTGATCTTAAAAAAAATTTAAAATTTATATCAAATGAGGAAATACACAAACTATATGAAGATATAGAAAATGAAATTTTAAGATCTGGAAAAATTATTTTAGAGAAATCTAATACTTTTGATGATATATACGGAATATATAATAATTACCTTAATAACTTAGAAAAAGTTGTTGTCAAAGCTGCAAAGTTTAAGGTTCTAGCAATTATTAATCATTTAGAATTTATCCAATTAGATACTAAAAATTATATAAATAATATAGTGCAATCTATTAGTAAAGAAGCTTTTGATTTATACAGTGAAGAAATGGATAGATATTTTTTAGATATTCAAAGCTTTGTAAATAATAATAACTTAATAATGAAAGATTATTTAAAGCAACAAACTGAAACTTTAGCTACTGATAAGATTATGGATATTGATGATATCATAAAAACTTTTGACACATGGATATTAAAAACCGATGAAGATATAAAAGAATCTAAGAATAAAATTTTTACACATTATAGGTATCAAGAGTTAAATAAACTTGCACAAGATAATGGGTATATGCTTACAAGAGTTACTGGTGGCCATGGAATTTTTATAAATAATAACGGTCTTGTAGTAGTAATTCCACAAGGACGTGATATTGGTAAAGGGCTACAAATAAGAATTCTTAAAAGTATAGGTATAAGAGATTAAAAAATTATTAAATTAAAAATTTAAAACAGAAAAATTGGTAAAACTATTATTAAATATTATGTTATTATATTATTTAGTAGTAGTTTTTTTATTTCAACAAATTAACAAAGGAAAAATTTTGTTTACACAAAGGAGACTCATATGATAAAAAAGAAAGTACTTCTTATAATATCAGTGCTTATAGTTCTTGGGGGTGCCCTTGGATCATTAGCACTTTATAAAAAATACTCAGATACTCAAACACAATCTTATATAGCAAATAAAATTGTACAAATTCAAAATGAAATTGATTCTAATAATTTAACTGCTGCTCAGGCAGATATTAAGGAGTTATCAAACAGAAGTAAAGGCTTAAATAATAAAAAAGTAGATACTGAAGTAACAAACTTAACAAATAGCCTTATAAAAAAACAGAATCAAAATCAAGTTACAAAAGATTTAGATACATTAAGTGCCCTTATTAAAAAAGGCTCCCTATCCGAGGCAAGCTTTGAAGTTCAAAAACTATCTGGTGAAACATTGTCAGATAAAGACCAAGCAAGATTAACCTCGCTAAAACAAGAGTTAAACACAGCAAAAGAAAGCCAAGTATCTCAAACTAAAGAGATAAATGCTATGAATACTCTAAATGATTTAATGCAAAATGAACAATATGAAAATGCTAGTAATTTTATAGAAAATCTTGATACTTCTGACTTTAGTGATGCTAACTTACAAAAAATAGCTGATTATAGTAAACAAATTCAAGATTATGAAAATAAATTTGATATAAATACTTATAAATTACCTACAACTGAAATCGCAGGATTTTATAAAGAAGCCTTCCCAAACGATAATTCAGTCGTAACTGTTAGTAGTGATATACCAGCATACTTTATAGGTAATACACCACTTTATAAGGTAAATGTAAATAATCCAAAAACCCCTGTTGTCTATCTTTCACCAGATGGTAAAAATGTTTCAGCGGCACAAATGATTAGTGCATCAACAACTAATAACTTTTTTACAATAACAAACAATAAAAAAGTATTAACTACTACCATTCCAGCTGATGCAAAATAATACAGGAAAAATTTTTAGATTAACTATTTTTTAATTAGTTTCCCCTTGTCTCTGTGGTAGAATTAATATTACTATAATACTATTAGTACGGTTATTTAAAATAAAGGGGGAACCTTGAAATGTCAATAGAATTTATAAAAACCACTTTCAAAACCCTAGAAGATTTAGTATGTCATTACTATACTAGTAATGATATACTTATTGATTCATATCTTGAAAATTTAATTTTAAAATCAAATCATTATAAAATTAAACTTGAAGACAAGATAATAGGTTTTTGTGCTGTATATGAAAAACATACTTTAATTTTATTTAATGTAAACTTACAATACGCAAGTTTATCTCAAGAAATATTTTTTAAAGCTTGTAAATTAGAATTTGTTAATAGTGCTCTTGTATCAACATCAGATGAATTCTTTTTTTCACATGCTTTAGATAATTCTAATAGATTTGAAAAAGAAGCTTACTTTACTCGTTCAAATAATAAAATATTAGAAAACTCAACATCTATAAGCCTTCTTCTTGCACACAAAGAAGACGAGCTTATAATAAACGAACTTAGCGAAAATCATTACATTGAAACTCTAAAAACAGAAATAGCAGAAAAAAGATTCTTTATTGCAAAGAAAGATAAAACAATTGTTGGATTTGGTCATTTAGAGCATGGCTTTATTGCAAAAGATAAGGTAAGTATTGGAATGTATGTATGTGAACCTCAAAGAAATAAAGGTTATGGAACAGATATTTTAATTGAGTTAAAAAAAATGGTATTAACATTTGATAAAGAGCCTATAGCTGGTTGTTGGTATCTAAATCATAACTCACTTAAAACTCAGATTAAAGCTGGGCAATATGCACAAACTAGAATGATTAAATTCTATTTCTAAAAGTATAAAAGGGGCTGTCACACTGATGCAGCCCCTTAAAAAAATATTTTTTACACTTCAAATACACTCATATAGACATCCTCTAAACAAGGGTTTACTTCTTCATAATTAAAATTATCAATATTTTCATTTGAAATTATTCTAGCATAAATCATATCATTTCTTTTTGATACTTCACTAACTTTAAATAAATTTCTTACCTCTTCAAGTTCTTGTTTTGATTTAAGTTTTAAATTAAAAACTTTTCCTTTAAGATTTTTTAATATACATTCTTCTGTCTTTTTATCTATTAAAATACCATTCTTTATTAAAATAATTTCTTCAGATATATTTTCTATATCTGAAATTATATGAGTTGTAAAAATAATTATTTTATCTATAGCTATTTCTGATATAAAATTTCTTATATTTATTCTTTGTTTAGGATCTAACCCTGCTGTTGGCTCATCAAGAATAAGAACTTTTGGATCATTTATCAATGCTTGAGCAATTAAAACTCTTTGCTTCATCCCAATTGAATATCCTTTTATTTTCTTATCTTTAAACTCATATAAATCTAATTTTATTAAAAGATTATCAATTCTCTCTTTTGCTAGTTTTTTATCTAATCCTTTTAGTGTAGCGATATAATAAAGATATTTTTCTGCTGAAAAATCTTCATATAAGGCTTGCTTTTGAGGTACGTATCCTAAAATCTCTCTAAATTTTTTATTTTCTTTAAAAATATCTTCATTATCAAACTCTATTTTTCCTGAGTCTGCTTTAACATTACCAATTATAATATTCATAAGAGTTGATTTTCCAGCTCCATTTGGTCCTATTAATGCATAAATTCCACACTCCATCTCCAAGCTGAAATCGCTAAGTGCAACAGTTCCATTTTTATATTTTTTATTTATATTTTTTATAGAAAGCTTCAAAACTATACCTCCAAGTTGTATCTAAATATTTTTTTAACTAATAATAAAAGAGATGCTATAAGAATTATAATTACTATTGTAAATGATGTTATATCCCTCATAAGTGTTTCTATAAGCAAAAAGCTATTAAAACTTAATTTATCAAATATACTTATTTTTTCAGATAGTACTAATGGAAATGCTAATGTTATTATTGCAATTGTTATTACTGAAAAATATTTTTTTAACTTTATAGATAAATACATTATTATTAAAGATACTACAAATAAACTAAAAATTCTTATACTATTAGCAATTACTAAAAATTTAGCAATAGACATACTAATAAACGCAGAATAAGCTTTGGCTGAAAGAATATTCTCTTTTAAATATTCACTACCATATTCTCTAAATGCTAAAATATAATCAGGCATATAAATAATCACAACTGTGATAAAACTGAATATGAACGCTAGTAATATTTTTGATATTACATATTTTTTTCGTCCATTTTTATAGGTACTAACTATATTTAAAAAATCATTTTCAGTATCCATAAGTATTAATGTACTAGATAAAAGCATCACAATTATTAAAGCATATAGCACTTTTATTCTTTCTGAAGTTTTTGATGAGATATCATCCAAAAAGTATTTATTTATAAATGAAAGTTTTATTCCACTTTCAATACTCTTATTTTTTATATACTCATATTGTGGCAGGACATCATTATAAAATAGTTCCTGCTTTTGCCTTAAAACATTTGCACTAAAGATTATATTTCTGTACTCATCCTTAGTAATGCTTCCATTTTCAAAATCAGTAAAAGCTTGGCTAACATTTTGATCTATTAAATCAAATTTTTCAATTTCATTATTTATTATTTCATCAAGATTTTCACCTTTTAAAATATTTGCATAGGAGGTATATTGTCCTTTAGATAAGTTATATGTTCTTTCAAAAGAATATACTTGATTTATAGATATAACGATCATAGCAACAAATAAAATTAAAATTTTTCTTCCTAAAAGAACCTTTCCTATTTCATATGAAAAAATATTATTAGGAAAATATTGTCTTTTTAAAATTTTTCTAGAGTATTTTAAATTTATTTGAATATTATTTTTAAGACAATAAACAGAACTTATATATAAGCCTAAAATTCCTACTATACATATCATAAAAAATAAAAATTTTAAATTTATAGCAAAATTAAATAAATTTATATTTTTATATTTGCTTAAAATATTAAACACATCTGCAAATGAAAAAATATTAATAAATTTAAAAAGACTCAAATATGAATTTTCAGGTATAAATTTATATAAATAATACTGTATCAAAATAAAAATAAATACACTTACATATACTATTTTTACTTCCTTTAAAATTATTGTTAAAAAAGTTATAGCCAGCGTTATAGTTACTATAATAAGCAGTTTACTAACTATAAATAATACTATATATTCCAAAATATTTATTAGTAATGTACTTTCTACAAATTCATTTATTGATTGTATACTTCTTGATAAATCTCCAAAACCATAAAGATATTCACCAAGTAGTATATTAATCCCATAAAAAACTATTGTAATAATTATTGAAACTAAAATAATGCAGGAAATTTTAGATAGACAAAATTTTAACTTTCCATGCTTCATAGTATTTGCTAAAGATATAGTTTCTTGATTTTTTTCTTCTGTAATCAAATAAAAAATCATTACAGAGATAATTATAATTATAAGCAAATCTGTTATTGCAAAACTAGTAGACTTGACTATCGCATCAGATATATCCATTCCTATATCCAAATTTTTAATCTTACTATAATCTTCTTTAGTTTTAAGCATATTTTTATTTGAAAAACTATTATTTTCTTGAAAAACAGAATAAGATCCCATGTTATCTGCTTGACTTAAAACAGTTTCTACATATTGACTATAACTGTTTTTATATTTAAGTTGCTCTAAATATTTATTTAAAACATCTAAATGCTCAAAAATTTTTTCCTGTGAATTATTATATATTGAATCAAAATAATCAATATCATCTTGATTCAAAGATATATTCAAATTTGCTATATCATCTTTAGATAAAAATAAACTATATTCAAATAACCTATTTTCATAATCTGATAAAACTGAATATGATTGATCATCTTTAGACTTATCAAACACCTGTATTTCTTTATATAATTCAATATTTTGTATAAAATTTTTATTTTCCTTGTATTCTGTTGATAAAAAAAGCAAACTATTTGCTATAATTAAAAATAAAGTTAAAATCCAAATAAAATTCTTTTTAAATATTTTTTTAAATTCATATAATAATATATTCATAACTAATAACTTATAGCTTTAAAAGCATCTTTAGATTCAATAGATATTAATGTTTCAACCTTTAAATCCTTTGTTCCAATTTTACTTTTATCTATATATTTAATTTCACAAAAATCTGAATTATTTTTGAAAAACATATACTCTGAATTTCCTTTATGCTGATTTAGTACTTCAAAATCAAGTTCTAATGAATTTAAAAGTTCACCTTTTTTATCATATATATCTAACTTACCTTTAGCATTTTCTGTCTTATCAATAAATGCATAAATATAATTATCATCAGTTAAAAATTTATTATGAGGTATGTTATAAAGTATTTCTTCATTACTTCCATCTAAATCTGATGTATATATTTCAGAATTTCTCTCATCTTTATCTCCATAAAAATAACTATAGAAACTTTTCCCATTATCAATTAAAGTAGGACTTTTAAGTTTTTCATAATTTATATTTTCACTTTTCATAGCCATTGTTTCTAAATCTAAAATAATATCAGATTCATTGAATTCGTTTGCATCATTATTTCCATACTCATAAAAATATAACTTAGATTCATTAAGTGTAAATCCTCCTATTCCACCATCAGTTAAAGAACTAGTAAAAATCACTTCTTTTTTAGAATCACTTAAATTTATTTTTTCAATTGTACTAGTAAGTTTATCTTCTTTATATTTTTGATTTACATAATATATATTCCCTCTATCTATAATAGTAGAATTTATAAAATCAGAGTCAAACTTTATAATTGGCTTTCTTTTCTCCCCATCACTTGATAATTGAACAAGTTCTAAAACTTCATCTTTTTTATTTGAATTAAAACTTGAAGTAAGATAAATTTGATCATCATAAACATTTATATAATTATAATTTGAAAAATATACAAATGCATTACATTCGTAAACCTTGCTATTATCCCCTTGCTTCTCATGTAAGCAGTTTGGTTTATTACAAAGAACTATTGGTTTCATAGATTCCTTATCAGTATAATAAATATAATTTCCATTTACAAAATAATAACCTTTTTCATTTTCTGTTATAAAAGACTCAGATTCATTATAAAAATCAGTATTAAAAATTTCATCATTACTTAATTTTTTAGTATTAGAGCATCCACTAAATATCATTGATGTGAATAATAAACCTGCTAATATTTTTTTCAAAAATAATCCCTCCATTTAAAATAACTATACCAAGATAGCTAAATTTAATAGCAAACTAAGTATAGTTATTTTTTTAATTTATTTGTTTATCTAAGTGATATCTGACTATATAGTAGAGCTACTATTCCTAAGTGCTGTAGTTTTACTAGCTGCTATTACGCTTATGTCTCATTATGCAAAATTTCTATTTTATATTTTTTCATATAACCAACTGCTTTCGTAACATTTACATAATAATAACTCATAATACTTTTTTTTACAATTCAAAAGTGTAAATATTATTATTTTATTAATACTCTTTACACTTTTGCAAATATACTATGTAAAATTAAAAATATTACATAGTACTTAATAAGCTGATAATTTTTCTATTTGTAAAAACATAAGTTCTAATCCCTTTATCATACATTCTGATGAGTCATACTTTTGTGGATATAAAAGTTCAATATTACTTTTCACTGCTTTTAAATTTTCAAGTTTTATTAATATCTCTTCTTTTACAATTAATTGTCTTGCTAAAATTTTATCTTCTAGTTCACACATATATTGATTGGTTTTACTAGAAATACTATTTACTAAGCTCAACTTTTTTTCCTCTATAGTAAAACTTTGAACTTTTCCTCTCATCTACCAACGCCCCTTATATATTATTTAATTTAATTTTATCATCTTTTCAATCAAAATGGTTATTTTTTACATTATTTTTCATTCGATTAATTCTAATATATAAAAAACATTATTTTTGTATAGATATATAGTTGTATATAAATTATATATCTATATACAAAAAATATGTATATTAATTTGTATACACAATAATAAATATACAAAAATGCTAGAAGGAATTTATTCCTTCTAGCATTTTATTTTTATAAATTTTATCTATATTAATTCAAGATTTTCTTTTGCTCCAACTATTTCTATATCTCTAACTATATGATTTTTCCAAGCATTTCTAGTAAACTTATATAGTATTCCTAAATTTATAGCAAATGCTACGAATATAAATAAATCTACTACACTAAATAAAACTGTACAACCATATACAGCTAAAGCTCCAGTTGAGGTTAAAATAGTAATATAAGCAAAAATCCTAAACTTCTCACTCTTTTCTATTATTTTAGTCAAAAAATAATATCTACCTAATAATGCTGATATACCTGTTAATATTGAAAATGTAGCGACTGCTATAAGTCCAAATATACCAGTAACATTCATTGCAGAATTATAATAGCCTGTTAATATTACAGAACTACTTTTACTCAAATTTATTAAGTTATGTTCAACACCAAATGATGTAATATATGTTGTTGCAAATATTCCAACTATAAATAGCATAAATAATACTATAGCTGATGCAAGTGCTGCTTCTCTATCACTTCTTTTTTCATCTTTTGGAACCATGCCATACACACCAATTCCAACATCTGTAACTTGCATTATTTTTTGAAGCCCAACCATAAGTCCAAGAGGTACTCCAAGTAACATACTAAATGGATTTTTCATCGCATACATCATTCTTCCAAAAAATATAGGCCAGTATTCATATGTCTTAAAGAAAAACATAATGAAAAATATTATATAAACAGTCACAGAAATACTTGTGAGAGTTGTAAGAGATTTTAATATAAGTCCTTGTTTTCTAAGCAATACTATTATACTAAGTCCTATCATTATTGGAATTACTATCAGCATAAATTTATGAAAATTAGATAGTATTCCTATACCTGTTTTAATAGAAACTATATTAACAGCACCATTTATAGCACTAAATTGAAAACCTCCAAAACCAAATACAAAAATAATTGTAAAGACAACTTTATATACATTACAAAAGCCTTTTCCAAAAAATTTTCTGACTGAATCAACTGTTGTTCCATTTAAAATTCTAGACATTAAAGTTTCTGAATATGCAAGTGGTGCAAGTAAAATTAGCCCTATTACTCCCCACATAGCAACACCTTCTATATAAGCTTGTCCTTCTTGTGCTGTACTTGTAAGTGATCCAAGTACACCTATTAAAGCCCCTGTTCCTATAACAGTCCCCATAACAACTATACTATTTTTTAAAGTTTTAAATATATTTACTTTAACATGTTTAGTTGTATTGTTTTTAACTTTAAAAATCATTCTTATAATAATAATTAAAGTAACTATTATAATTATAGGCATAGCCCCTGCCCAAATTACATTTGAAATATTGTTTACAAATTGCCCCAAGAAGTTTAAAAAGTTTTGCATATCTTTATCCTCCTTGTTATAAAAACTAAATATTAGTTTTTAGTACGTACTTTCTTCTTTTGTAAAATATTAAAATAACTATTAGCTATTTTTAATAATATTTAGTCATTAATAAATTAAATATTTTTTTGTAATATTGCACAAAAAAATATCTCTATACAATTCCAAATAGCATTGAAATTACACAAAGATTTTTAATTTAATAAGTCAGTATGTTCATCTTACTATTAAAGCTTTAAAATAACAATCCCTAAAAAAAATATTATACAAATAGCAAAAGCTAGCTTAAAAAATGTCAAAACATCTAATAAACTAGCTTTTTTTTGCTTTAACTTTCAATAAGTGCATTTACTTTTCATATTTACTACACCCTATTCCAACTGATAAAGCCATAGCACAAATTATTACACCAAAAACTACTACACTATTAAATATATAAATCATAGCTGCAATTGCTGTAATTGATATAGAAATCCCTGCGAATAAAAAAGTAAAAACTATCCATTTCAAAAGATTTTTTTCATCATAATTTTTGTAGTCATCATAAACTGAAATAATATTAAGCGATCCTTTTTTCCATAAAATCAAAGACAATATCATAAGGCAAACGCCTATAAATAAAAAAATACAATTAGGCATAAGTAATTCCATAGATTATTTCCTCTATTTATCTTGCTCACTATATTCTATTCAACATTACTTAATTTTGCCCATAATTTTTTATGTTAATTTATCTTGAACTACCACTCTCTTGTGCCATGAGGTTTCACACTATTTTCTATAAAAAAAGCTTAGTGTTATAAAACACTAAGCAACTTACTATTATTCATGATAAACTTTTATATCTGAATATTCTATTATATTTCTAAATTTTTCGAATGATTCTTCAAAATGTTTTGTTTGCTTATGTTCTTCTAAGCCTTTTACACTTTCCCATTTTTCTATAAATGTAAATAATGAATCATCACAAACATCTACAGTTAAATTGTATGATAAGTTTTCTTCTTCTTCTCTACTTTTTCTAACAAGTTCTTTTGCTTCCTCTAAAAAAACCTCTTTTTCTTTTTCTATTGCTTTAAATTTAGCTACTACTAATAACATCTCGCCGCAGCTCCTTCCATCTATATTAAACGAATATTTACTATATTTACTAGTGATAAATAAACTTTTATCCCTTTTAAAATATAACATTTACACCTACTAGTCAATTTTAATTATTTGTATCTTCTCTCTAAAATATACTAAATATTTAAACATTTACACAAAATATTTCCTAAAAACATTATTATCAATTTATATGCTTACTTAATATTATTGAAATAATAATTATCAATATCTATTTCATTACGATATAATTAAATTTCTATAGCTAAAGACTTAATTTATATTTATCCCTTTAAATAAATTTTTATGACATTGCCTTAATAACTTATCGTTTTTTAAAAGTAAATTTAACATATTATAGCAAAGTATATAGTATAATGAAGTTATTTAAAAAGGATGTGATTTTTTTGAATTATATAGATATGATAAAAAACTATAAAGCAGAAACTTTATCTGAAGTTTCTGATAAAAGTATAATATTAGAACTTTTAGATAAGTTTGATAATTTATTATCTAGAGAAAATAGAATTGCCCATTTTACAAGTTCTGCATTTGTTGTAAATAAAGAAAAAACTAAGACTCTTATGATACATCATAATATATTTGATTCCTGGTCTTTTACAGGTGGACATACAGATAAAGATCCTAATGTTATAAATGTTGCATTAAGAGAATTAGAAGAGGAAAGTGGGGTAAAACACTACAAACTATTGTCATCTACACCTATTTCACTTGATATAATAGATGTTAAAGGACATATGAAAAATTCAAACTATGTAAGTCCACACTTACACCTTTCATTTAGTTTTCTTGTAGAAGTCGATGAAACAGATAAACTATTTATAAAAAAAGATGAAAATAGTAATGTAGCTTGGATTCCTCTTGAAAAACTTAACGAATTTACATATAAAGAACCTCATATGCAAATTATCTTTGATAAAATTATTTCAAGAATTCCAAATTTCATCTAAATTTATATAAAGATTTTAAATTTATCATCTTGTCAATTACTCACCACTTAGCAAACAAGTTACTTGAAGTGGGAGCTTGTAACTATAGTAACGAAGTACTGACGACTATTGTTTAGCCGACTTCCTCAAACCTATGCTACCATAAAACTACTGACAAAACCTTTGCTAAGCTAGGATATACCTAGATAGCTAAATTTGGTACTAAACTTCTCACGTGTCAGGCTAAATATTTTATGCTACAAACCATTTCCTTGTAGCAACTCTATATATTTAGTTGTAAAACGAAGAGTTCCTTAATTAACGGTTTTCTCTTAACAATATTTGGAATAGTTATCGTTTAGCTACACTACAGGCAATTCCTCCCCGCCTACGCTATGCTTAGAGGAGGGAGAATCCTTGCTTATTTTTGTTGAATATTTTTAGATGTACCTTAAAATATTGCTCATCTAGAAATTACTATTTTAAAATATCTTTACTATAAAAGAAACTTTTATTGCTAATTATCTTGATTTTACATTTTAACATGATATTATTGTATTTAAGAGGTATTTAATAACTCTTATAATATTTTTATATAACTTATATTAATTGATCTAATTTAGGAAAAACTAAAAATAGATTCTTTATACATTAACATTATTTTACAAAGGAGAAAGTTATTTTTTAACTAAATAAGCGTATGAATATACACCAAATTATAGCAGTATCAATTTTCCTTATTATTTTACTTGGAATAATAACAGAAAAATTTGATATTACAGTTTTAGCTCTAACAGGTGCAATTGCAATGGTAGCATTTAAAATCATTCCACTTGGAAAAGTTATGGGATATGTTGATTTCGATACTATTGCAGTATTACTTGGTATGATGATAATTGTAGCCATTTTTAGAAAAACAGGTTTTTTTGAATACATAGCTGTATATACAGCAAAAATTTGTAAGGGTGATAGTCTTAAAATATTATTTGCCCTTGGGATATTAACTGCCATATTTTCAGCAATTTTAGATAATGTTACTACAGTATTGCTTATGGGTCCTATCACTATTTTAATAACTAAAATGCTTGATATTAATCCTGTTCCCTTTATAATAACCGAAATCTTTGCTTCTAATATAGGCGGTACTAGTACATTAATAGGTGATCCGCCAAACATAATGATAGGAAGTGCTGCTGGGCTTAATTTTTCAGACTTTCTAACACATTTATTTCCTATAACTTTTATTATTTTAATTTGTACTATAGGAATAATTTACTTTTTATATAAAAAGCATATGTTTGTACATGAACACCATAAAATCGCTATAAAGACCTTAAATCCAAAAGAAAAAATAACTGATAAAAAACTTCTAATAAAAGGATTTATAGTAATATTCCTTGTTCTTCTTGGATTTATCTTTAGTAATCAAATAGGTCTTGATGCTGGTGCTATAGCTATGATTGGCGCTTGTGTATTACTTTTAATTTCAAGAATTCCCCTTGAATCAGTGATACATGATGTAGAATGGACTTCTATACTATTTTTTATAGGTTTATTTATAATGGTAGGAGGTCTCGTTCAAACAGGTGTTATCAATATGATTGCAAAATTAATTGTTGAATATGGTAAAAGTTCACCGCTTCTTTTAATTATGATAATGTTATGGGGTTCTGCTATCGTCTCAGCATTTTTAAACAACATACCATTTGTTGCAACACTTATTCCATTAGTGCTTGTAATGGGAAAAAGTGGCATAGATATAACTCCTTTATGGTGGGCAATCTCGCTTGGAGCTTGTCTTGGAGGAAATGGTAGTTTAATTGGAGCTTCTGCTAACGTTGTTTTATCAGGAATTTCAGAGCGGCATGGCTACAAAATAACTTTTGTAGATTATATTAAAATCGGGTTTCCACTCATGATTTTTTCAATTTTAATTTGCACAGGTTATTTGCTTATTTTATACAAATAAATTGTGATTCAATTAATACAAATTTTTAGGTCTATCTTAATTCTAAAATATTATAACCCTTAGCTATTTGATAAATTTTAAAAGCTATACTAAGAATAACAATGAGGATAGAAATAAACTCAAATTTCTTAGTATAGCTTTTATTATTTTAAATTCTATATTTGCATATTAAATATCTTCTTTATTTACTCACATCTTTTATTAGCTCTCTTTTCTGATAATACTGCTATTCCTTTCATAAAAAGCCCCCAAAATATAGCAACAAAAATTCCACCTAATAATGATTGAATAAATGCTTTTTCTAATCCTAAAGTTGCAATCTTCATAAAAGTTGTTAATAAAGTAAATAAGACAAACACCATCAAACTTGCTTTTAACAAAGTTTTATTAAAATTCTCTTTAACATTTTTCTTCTTAGGTTTAGTCAAAAACAAACCTTTTTTCATCGCCTTTATAGTTATATAAAAAGCTGGGATTAACCATAAAAGATAACTATCTATTGCAAAAAGGCTCATAATACTAAAACTTCTTAAAGTATTGATATTATTAAGATTAGTTACACTTAAGTATATGATAAATATAAATCCACAAATAAATAAGGAAAAAATTAAAATAGAATAAAATGCTTTTCTTACTACTTCATTTCTAAACGCTTTAATAAATTCATCTCTTGGAGCTTTTAAATCTTTTAATATCAATCCGTTTCTTTTAAAAGTAATATAAATATACAAATTACAAGGTATTAATAAAAATAATGCTGCACTTATAGTCCAAATACTTGATATAAAAAAGACTTGTATTAATTCTAAGAAAGCTATTATCAAAGCAATTCCATATGCCCTATAAAATATCTCATCACTTTCTTTAATTACTCTCTCATCTAAGTTCTTTCTTTTAAAAATACAAAACTTCATTTTTTATTCCCTCTTTCTAAAATATCAAGTGATCTAAGCTACTTGATACTGTATTTATAATTACTCTATATCACTAAATCCTAGTAAATTTTTTTTAATATTATTACATCTCATTAAACATTCCTCCTTTATTCCTCCCAAAAAAGTTCATCTAAAGTCTTATCTAAAGCTTTACAAATATTAATACAAAGCTTAATACTTGGATTATATTTTCCTGATTCAATCATGCTTATAGTTTGTCTTGCCACATCTACCATACTAGCTAAATCTTCTTGTGATAGTCCTTTACCAACCCTTGCTGCTTTCATTTTCAAATTTTTCATTTTCTTTTTTTACACTCCAAAAATATTTTTGTAATATACCTCAATTATAAAATCCTAATAAAAAAAGTCAAATATATATGACATTTAGTTCTATATATTTGACTTATATATATAATAAAATAAGCAAAGAAAAGTAATAAACTTAATTAAAAAGAAAATATTTCCTGAGCTTATTTCTATATTCATAATTATATTTTACTTTCAAATTCTTGCAAATTATCTATGTATTTAAACTTATATTCGGTTATAGTCATACCAGTCCAATTTTTAAAAGCTCTTATAAATGAATTTGAATCTGAATATCCTATTAAAAAAGCAATTTCATCATTACTAATTTTTCCATCTTTTAAATAGCTTCTTGCTAAAAGTTCTCTCGTATGATTAAGCTGTTTTAAGAATGTAGTATTTTCATTAGCTAACTTACGTTGAAGACTTCTTACACTTACTGCAAGTTCTTGTGCAATAACTTCTATAGTTCCTTCTCCACTAGGAACTTTTTCAAATAAAACGCTTCGTACACTAGCAGAAAAGGTATTATCTATCTCAAGTTCATCTATCCGCTTTTTTAATTCTGGTTCTAAATAACTCCACATTACATTATTTTCTGTCAAAAACGGTTTTTTCATATCTTCTATTTTAAAACTTATAATATTGGAATTTCCTTTAGTAGGATTAATTCCTAAAAACTCAGAAAAAGTTTCATCATAATCATATGGCGATATTATTTTAATAGGAATAATATTTTCTCCTGTTGCTTTTCTTATTATATTTAGCATCAATATTTGCTCACTAATAACAGCAAATCTAGGCAGTAACCTATCACTATCATCAAACTTAAACTCTATGCTCAATATTTCGCCATCATTAAATACCTCAAAAATAAATGGTCCTATAAGTTTTTTATATTTAGAAATTACATTAAAACAAGTTTCTCCATCTTTTGAACACATCCCAGCAAATAAAGGCGGAATAAATCCTATCATCTCATCTATATCCGCATAGCTAAGTAATTTATCCTTATCTATAATTTTATCTAAAGTATCCATAATATCTATATAATTTTTTCTCGTAATAGATACATTTTTCATATTTAATGCTTTTATAGGTACACCTGCACTTTTAAAAACTAATTCTGCCTTTATTCCTTTTGATTCTAAGTACTCAAAATATTTTTTATCTAAAGAATAAAATTTACTCATTTATGGTTAGTCCTCCGTTAAATTGTTATTTATAAATACTTGGTATACTATTATTAGATTGAGTAGACTTATAACAATAAGTACACTACCTAAAAAAACTTTACTTTCAAAAACTTATTTTCTAAAGGATTAGTCTCTCTAATAAATAGTCCCTTATACCTTTTACATATTTTTAATAAATTTATCAAAAACTCTATCTGGTAATAATCTTTTTGCTATTACAGCTGGTTTTGCTCCAAACCCTAGAAGATATCTAGTCTTAGGCTTAGAAACTACAGCTGCCTTAGCTATAACTTTTCCTATCACATTTGGGTCTGTTAATCTTTTACCAGTATATAATTTTCTCATATTATTTGCTGTTTTTGTAGCACTTTCTTCATAAGCCCCATTCTGTGCTGTTTGAATGAGATTATCTGCCGCTATTGTTCCCCATGCTGTTTTTATTCCACCTGGTTCTACAAGAACTACATCAATTCCAAACTCTTTAAGTTCTAGTCTTAAACAATCACTAAAACCTTCTACTGCAAACTTTGTTGCATGATACCATGCACCAAAAGGTGTATACATTTTTCCTCCCATAGAAGAAATATTAATAATCCTACCAAATTTATGTGCTCTCATAGCTGGCACAACAAGTTGTGTCATTCTTGCAAGACCAAAGATATTAACTTCTATTTGTCGTCTAGCTTCTTCCATTGGAACATCTTCTACTGCCCCATATGAGCCATAACCAGCGTTATTTACTAATATATCTATTCTCTTTTCTTTTTCTAATATTGTTTGAACACATTTAACCATAGACTCCTCATCTGTGACATCAAGCTTTATAACATTTATCCCATGCTTTTTTAACTCTTCTAACTTATCAACTCTTCTTGCTGCTCCATATACTATAATACCTTTTTTCTGTAATTCTAAAGCTGCCTCATACCCAATTCCACTACTAGCTCCTGTTATAAGTGCTACTTTTTTCATAATATCTCTCCTCTTCTAATTATAATTACTATTAATGTACATACTATTAATCACTAATTATCTTTTACTTTATTTCAACTATCTTGTTTATATTATAAGACTTAAACACATTTTTATTAATAACCAAATGTGCCATTATAAATTCAATTTACGCCAAATAAAAAAAGAATCAGTAGACTACATTTAAAAAATTTAAATGTAGTCTACTGACTCTTTAACACCTATATTATATTTCTAGACATTCTAAGCATCTCAAACTTTTTAATTGCATACTTATAGTCTAATCTACTAGCTATGTACTTTTTCAAATCTACTGACTCAACCCTAACCCCTTCCATTAAAGTTAAAACTTCACCATTACTAAACACAAGTTCTAAAGGTCTTTCAAACTTTCCAAGACTATCTATTCTAGTCCCCGATAACTTACTAACTTTTTCTCTTGAACTTCTATTATCTATAAATCTATAAGCAATGATATCAGAAAATTTATAAACTTTATAATTTGCTTCATCCTTATAAACTTCAAATCTAGTATTTAATTTTTTTATATATATTTTTCTATCAGTTACAATATATAAATGTTCTCTATATCTTAAAGTCTCTTCTCTATCATAAACTTCTCCATTTGCTGTTATATTTCTTTTTACAAACGATACTAATTTCTTATACTCTATAACTGGTTCATTTATCTCATCCTGAAACTGATCTAGTAAAAGAGTCTCTAAAATTATTTCATTAACATATAAAAGTTTTCTACTTATTAAAACAGATTCATCTAAAGTAATATCATTTAAGCTTGGAAAGCTTTTTCTTCTATCAAATAAATTATATATAGGTGCCTCATATATTCTTGTAATGTATATTTCTAATACTTTTTCTATAGACATCTCTGTTTTCAATAAAATTTTTCCATACCATAAATCAGTCATTATTTTAAAGTAAACATTGTAAACATCTTCACCAATAAATTTTCGTCTTATAATATCGTATATTTTGTTTTTATCTTTATATAAAAAAAATTTAAAAGAATAAATGTTTTTTGTAGTTATTATATTTCTAATAGCACTTGTTCTCATATGTTCCACCTCTTAATTTAATATTAGCAAAATGTCTTGTCGTTATTATTACAATAAGTTAACAGTACCATCATGTATACAATGGTACTGTTAAGTTTCATTTTAAATTCATATTAAATACACATATGTTATAGCCTATTTATTCATAAATTAATAATTTAAACTGGACTAGCATTAAAACCGTTTAAATAAATACTTTTTAATCCTATTATAAGTTTTGTAATTTCTTTCAATTGTTCGCCTTTTAATGTAGTTGTATTTAAAATTTTTACTATCTGACTCTCATTCATATAAGTTAAATTACTGTGATTATTTATTAGTTTATATATAATATCGCTATTTTCACTCTGATTAGGTGAGTCTTCTATTATAGTAAATATATTAGTCAAAACTTCTTGCTCACTTTTTCCATAATAAAATTTATTATTTTGACTTACTGTATTTATAAGATTATTTATATCATTTATACTCGGTTCATTATTATAAGTAAGTTTTAAATCTAAATCACCATCATTTGGATGTATCAAAAGATTTAAATAATCTACTATTACATCACTATTTTTCCCCTCGACTATTAATCCACCAATCCTTGGATCCACCTTTGTTGTCATAATCATATCATCATACTTATATGTTTTGACATTTTTAATGCCTTCTACATATTCAAAAGTTTTTATTCCTCCAAATATAATACCTAAAAAAATTGCTGCAATTGTAACTATTATAATTTGTTTCTTCATATCCGTCTCCTTTACTTAGTTTTAATTTCTAAGTTTTTTTCTGCACCGATGAATTCTAACTCGTATATTATTTACGCTCATGTCTAATTCCTTCCCTATTTCTTTTAAATCCTTTCCTAGAAAAAATTTATTTATAAAAATATATCTATCTATTTTAGAAAATTTATTTATATTCTCTATTACAATTTTATATTCTTCTTTTTTTAAATCACTTTCATCAAATATTTGCTCTTGATAACTATCATTTACGAACATCTCTTCCTCTATATTTTCAAAGTATATAGTTCTATCTTGATTATTTTTTTTCAAGACATCAAGTGCTAAATTATTAGCAATTTTAGTAATCCAATTTTTAAAACTTCCTTTTTCTTCATCAAACAAATCTATATGAATCCATATTTTAAAAAACACATCATTTAAACATTCCTCTGATTTCTCTTTTGATTTCAAAACTTTATAAACCTGTCTATAAAGTAATAGACCATAAAAATCTATTACATATTTAATAGCCTCTTCATTTTTTTGCTTTAGCTCACTTATATAATTAGCTTCCGATATCATGGTTTTCTCCTTTTACCTGTGTAAAATAAAAAATATGCTACTATCTCTAACTATTGTTGATACACCATTTATAATTAGCAAAGCTAATAAAGCTAATAAAATATAAGATAATTTTTTTCCTGTAAAAGTAATTTGTTCCTTTTCTTCTATAGCCTCTTTAAATCCTTGAGATATAATAAACTTCTTAAATTCATCAAAATTATTATCTTCTTTATGACTTAGATTATATCTAAAAGTATATGAATCTAAATATATATTGTTTTTATGCTCTTCAAAATTTATTTTAAAAATTTGATTTGTTGAAATATATTTATAATGTTTATAATCATTTTTATTATATTTGGAAATCTTTATAACACAAAACTTATTTGTTAACTGATAAATAATACATCTTTCCTTTAAAAAAATTATATAAAAATAAAATGTTCCATCTCTATTATCATAATTTGGCGCTGCTGTATTAACTCTTCTCATAAACAAAGCTTTATATATAATATCTTCTTTTCTCTCAAATTCTCTATCAATAGCTGAAATTACAAGGGTTCTAATAATTAAACTATTTTTAATTCCACTTATATACTCTTTATTTATAGGGTTATTCAAAACTTCCTCTGTTATATCACCTAAATCAAAATTTTCAGGTCTTATTAAAGAATTTGTTTTTTCATACTCTCTTATAGATTTTAAAACAGTATTTTTTATCTTATCAAAATCACAATCAACATTAATTTTTTCTAATTCCTCATCTTCATCCTTCATCCTCCACACCTCTTTTTCCTAAAGTTACTCTTATACTTTTATTACGACACTAAATCTAAAACATTACATACTTTAATTTTCTAAAATTTTTAAATTTTAAATATTTCACTTTACAACTACTTAAATTATCAACCATAAAATACTTTATTTCCCAATTACTCATATTTTCTTTATAAAATATATTTTTTCACTAAAAAAAGCATATCAAAAATTTGAAATTTGATATACTTTTCATATTAAATATTTTTAAAAATACTTCTTACATTAATACTCATTAAAATTGCAATAAACTTAATTAAATATATAACTTTAGTCCATCAGCATATTTACTAGCTTCAAATTCGATAATTTCATATGAAGCTATCTTGTTATAAAAAAACGGATCTTCACTAATTATTTTCTCAAGTTCACTTCTATTTTTTGCTCTACAAATTATAATTCCACCATTTCTTGGATCTTTCCTACCTGAAAATAAAAAATTACCCTTTTCATAAAATTTATCTAAATAATCCTTATGTTTAGATAAATATTTTTCCACTTCTGTTATTTTTGATATATAAGTTAAATTAACTATAAACATTTTCTACACCTCATTCTTATTTTTTAAAATTATATATTTCCACTATGGCAATAAGACTTCAAAATACAAATTTTAACATTGATTAATTAAAAGAAAAAAACTATACTTTAAATGACCATAGTCACCGACTGTAGTCATTTAATTTAAATTTAAATAAAGGAAGTTTTAACATGTCTAGAAAAGAACAAGCAAAATTGACTAAAGAAAAAATTTTTAAAACAGCATTAGATCTCATAAATAAAAAAGGTTTTAAATCTGTAACAGTAAGTGAAATATGCCAAGAATCTGGCGTTGCAAAGGGAACTTTTTATGTTCACTTTGAGTCTAAAGAAGATATTATGAAAGAAAATTATGACTCAGATATGAGTGAATATGTTTTAAAAAACTTTGATGATTTTATTCTAAATGAATATGAATCTTTTTCTAAAGATAATCCTAATAAATCAATTAAAGAAAAAATAGTACAATTTTTAAAATGCGAATTTATGTATGCGAATCATGTTGGATATGATATTATTTGCAGAGCATACCTAACAAATTTAGCTGATTCTATAAATGGAAAGGAAAACTATCATTTTGAAAATAGACAGTTTCTTCCCATTCTTAAAACCCTCATTAATGAAGGTATTGAAAACAATGAATTTAGTAAATATGATGATTTAGATACTTTAATTATTTATATAGAAAGTTTTTGTAGAGGGATTATGACTACATGGTGCCTTTCTAAAGGTAATTTTAATATTGTAGAAATTGGTGAAACACATATCAGAACATTAATTTCTGATTTATAAAGACTTTAGGAGAGTATAACATGAATAAATTTTTAAGAAATCTAATTGGAACTATCTATTGCGCTCTATTTGGTATCATACTTGGTAGTATAAGTTTTCTATTTTTACTTTTAGTATATCTAGGAATTCATATATTTTGGGATAATTTTATTTTAAAAGAAAATAGTAAACTTTTGATTCTTACTATTTGTATTATAGGAGGATTTTTAGTTGGACTATGTGAAAAATATATAGGAAAATATCCTAAAACAATGGAGGTAGTATTAGAGGAATTTAAAACTACAGGTTCAGTTGAATATCAAAGTTTACCTAAATCGATAATTAAAATTTTTACTATTTTATGGTTTGGAGGAACTGTAGGACCAGAAGCCGGACTTACAGGAATCATAGGTGGACTAGCTACCCTTATAGGAGAATATATAAAATTTGGTTTTAAAAGATCTGAACATTCTAAAATAAAAACTAATTCATTCTTAAAAAAAATCTTTGAAGTTCCACTTTACGGAATTCATAACTTTATAAATAAAGATGATAACATTAAACTAAAGAATACAAAAAAATTATTTTATGGAGCTATAATCATTTTCACTGTAATAACTATATTTTTATTATTACACTCTGATGAAAAGATTTCTTTCATTACAAAATTAGCACCAACTATACTTACTACAAAAGAATTTATAATCCTTATTCCTCTATTTATTATAGGGTTACTTTTAGTCCTATACTCAAATTTTTTAGATAAGATTATTATAAAAATATTTAGTCCACTACAAAAATATAAAATACTTCATGCTATTATAGGAGGTCTTATACTAGGACTATTTGCAATAAGTATTCCTTTTATATTATTTTCAGGGGAGCATACATTAAAAAATTTAATACAACAAAGTTCTTCCTTAGGAATTATAACTCTACTTTTAATAGGTTTAATTAAACTTTTATCTTTAAAGGTTTGCGTAAACACAGGATGGATAGGTGGACCTATATTCCCTATAATGTTTTCATCAGCTGCTATAGCTTTAGCTTTTGCACACATATTTAAAATAAGTCCTTCTTTTTCAATTGCAATAGTTATGGCAACTGCACTTTCAGGCATAATAAAAAATTTCAAACTAACAACTATATTAATTATTTGGTTCTTTAGTATTAATACATGGCCATTTGTTTTAGTTGCATCTTTTCTTTCAGAATTTATAATAAAAAAAATATCTATTAACTCTAAATAGAAGAGTTAATAGATATTTTTTTTATTACTCATAATTATCTAGCTTTTTGCTTAATTATTTTTAAAACTTCATCATAATGATCTCCAAGGTCTAATCCTGATAAAGAAATTTCATATTTTCTAGCTTCAAGATTATATGAATAAGCAAGCCTTCTTGTAATTGGCAAATTAGTTTTTGCTGTACTTTTATCCTTTAACTTAATAAGTAAATAAGTCGCATTCTTTTCTTTTTGTTCTTTATAATATGCTATATCCTTATATTTTATAGTTGCACTTGTAAAACTACCTCTTGTTATGAAACTATCTTGACCAAATTTCAAAATAGGTCTGTTCTTTCTTAAACTCTTAATTATAAAATAAATTACAAGAATCGTGAACACAACTAAAAAGAAGGTTTCAATCCATAAAAGAATTAATTCAAATCCATTTATTTTATCAACTATAGAAAATGTTTTAAATACTGTAATTGCTAAAATAATTGCTATAACAAGAGTACCTAAAATAGATTTTAGGCTATTCCATTTTGCTTGATAAATAACTATATCACCACTCATCACTAAAACTCCTTTTTATCATTAGTACTAATAAATATTAATAGTTTTGGACTCACTATTAACACTAAAATAAAATTCTTATTTTTAGTATATCATACTATACAAAATTTCTACTACTGAGTTAAATTACAAAATGAGATCTAAATTACATGCATCAATAGTCCTATTTTTCTAAAAAATTAAAATATCTATTGTTTTTTTTATTTTTCTCGGCATTTCATATAATTCCTTATATTGACAACATGCGTTCATAATGTTATAAATAATTATATTATCACTCAATGAATTAGAGTGCTAACAAATAAATTTAGTATTTTTTATAGGAGATGAATAATTTTGGAAAAAAAACAATTTCAAGCTGAATCAAAAAGATTACTAGATATAGTTATAAACTCAATTTATACAAACAAGGAAATATTCCTTAGAGAATTAATATCTAATGCAAGTGATGCTATAGATAAAATCTATTATAAAGCATTATCTGATAGTGCTATAACTTTTAATA
>JBOFRC010000386.1:0-1774 GCA_051650825.1 Sarcina sp.
ATTGTTATTATTATAGACTTGGCCAGTAGAGAGAGCTGTTTGACATATCAGGTGCTTCTCAGAACAAGGAGTTTAATGTCATTTAATCATCTTTGTAATGTGCTTTATGAGGATCCTGAGGAAGGCCACGAGGGTCCAACAATAAAGTTGTGCTTTACACCACAAGTGTTGCTGGACGTTTGACCTCCTCACAGTTTTCCCTTCTCCATGCACCTTGGAAGTAGGTGAAGTTGTGCCAGAAATCCCTTCTCGCTTCTCTGATCGAGGACAGCAAACTTCAGAGAGAAAACACACTGGAGCACACTGACTGATCTGCTGCCTTTAATAGTGTAAACAGTGCTACAAATCTGTTTGCACTATTAATGGCTGCAAATCATTTGGTAGCTATTACATCATGTACCATTAATATTAATATATATTAATATTATTTAATTTGTTCATTTCATTAGTGAAATAGTTTGGAAATGAATTTAAATTTATGATAACTTTAAATGAAATTCAAATTGTACACTCTTTATACGTGAAGAAAAAACACATGAAAACATTTAGAGCCCTCTGTATCCTTTCACAACATCATTTTAATGGTCTGTGCAAAGAATTTTGTAATGCTCTGTCATTATCAGTTTTAAGTTGTTGTTTGATCTTAAAATAAAGACATTTGTGGACCAATACTATGCTGCTAAAAGTACAACGAGTATTCAGCTGGAACTGTGAGTGAACTGTGGGAATGTTTCAGTCAATGCCAAAAAGTAGAAGTGGGTTCAGTTACTTCATAGCTCCAAATGTCCACTTTTTAAGTAACCTCTGTAATTACATAATGCTGTAGTTGATAAATTGTTTTGTTACAAGTGTGTGCCCGTCTTCCATGCGGGGTCACAAAATAAAATACAAAGGTAAACATTAGGAATACAGTGACATTATACTGTATGGTGTATGTTTACTTTATGGAACGATTTGATCTGTTTGAGTGAAAATAAAGTGGTGCCAGTGCTGTTTGGGGAACCATTTTCTGCTTGCTCAGACTTGTTTCTTAACTTATGAGTAATGGCCAACTGCAATGGTACAAGTGTATTTCAAAATTTCAGATGAAAACTGATTGAGAGTCCAAAACAGGATGCTGACAGGAAGGCACATACTATAGATAACCTAGACATGTGCAATTGCCCTAATACTAATATTAATTAAAATAATATGCCAGAAAAAGATATATTCTCACTTCAGATCTCTTTTGCTTACAGGAATGAATATACAGTGGCAAGTAGAGAGTTGCCTGCTATTTTATAAAATTGTTTGGCTATAGCATATATATATATACACATAAATATATATATATATATAGGCCTCTGTGTATGTGTGTGTGTGTGTGCGCGCGCGCGCGTGTGTGTACTGTTTATAGGCCTATATACATTTGTAGATCGCCTATGTAAAGATATGTGTACATATGAAGACACGTTTGCTTTAGAAAATATGAAAAGTTTATTACAGTGCCCGAACAGTGTAAGTGTGTACAAGAGATTTAAATGTTTAGAAAAAGAAATTGTCCTTGCTGCCTGTGGCTCCGCCTCGACGTGGGCGTTGACGTCACATTACTACCCATCAATCAGCCTATATTGATCTGTCAGTTTGAGTACTTCTGCTACGGATTCATCATCAGCCGACTGGAGAGCTTTGAGAAAGGTACGTTGTTATGCTTAGAATTTGATATTTTTGCGCGAGATTAATCCAACGAGGCTGTTTAAAAGAAATATGACAATAAAATCGTCTGATTGGAGAT
>JBOFRC010000387.1:0-1807 GCA_051650825.1 Sarcina sp.
GATAAATAAAAAATATGAGTACAGGAACATAAATAAGTGGAAGAATGATATGTTTTGCAAAATTAGTACCTAAAATAGGATATATATAAGGTGAAATGATTACAGAAAAAGATATTAATATTGCAAAAATAGAAAGACAAAGTTCTAAAATAGAAATAAATTTAAAAAATATTTTTTTCATGATATTCCTCCTTAATAAGTTTAAATAATCTGAATCCTAAATTTTTTGATTTTAGTATACCATGATTTTACAAAAAAAGAGTTAAATATTATAGGGACTGTCGGAACAAGTACCGATGGAAGTAAAGGATGGAAAAAGATAAAAAATCAGTGGTATTATATTAACGCTGATGGTAGTTATGCTAAAGGTTGGTTAAACTTAAATGGAACTTGGTATTACATGAATGAAAACGGAGTTATGCAAACAGGGTGGGTAAAATCTAAAGATGTTTGGTATTACTTAAATCAAGATGGAGCAATGGCTACAGGAGGGATTAAAGATAATGACAAATGGTACTATTTAAAAGATGATGGTGGTATGGTAACAGGATTCCAAAATATTAATGGAAAATGGCATTCATTTGCTGATAGTGGAGCATTAGAACTTGAATGGCATGAAATTTATGGATATTGGTATTATACAGACTCACAAGGAAATGTATTAACAGGAATACACGAAATAAAAGGAACGACTTATATATTTGATAATTCAGGTGCAATGTATAAAAATACAACAATAGATGGATATCAAATAAATGATAAAGGTGAAGTAACTAAAATAAATTTGGATTATTCTGAAAGATTTAATAAAGAAGCTATACAAAAATATTTAAAAATTGCAACTGCATTTGGATTTAGATATGAAAAAATTGCAGCAGATTTATTCGAAATACGTACAATAAGTACAATAAATCCATCATTTATAATTATAGTAAAAGGTTCTATCGGTGCAGCTGGTACTATTAATTCTCAAAATAATGCACCTACATTAAATATTTCTAATGGAAAATTAAATAATGCTGATCAAATAATTCAAAAATTACTTAAATAAAAAAGTTTAAAAGAAGATACTTTTAAGTATCTTCCTTTAAGCTTTTTTTAGCTAGATAAATATAAGTTTTTATATGAATATAAGTTATTAATAAAGGAAGAATTAATATGGCGCCTACTCCTATATATATATTACCTAAGATAATTCCTAAATATATGAAATACATAAAAAATAAGCTTAAAATTAATTGAATAATTAGAGAGATATATGGTGTATTAATTTTTTTATAACCACAATAATAATTACTTAATGTATATCTTCCGTAAGGTAAAAAATTTTGGCTATCTATATTAAAACAAATGGTATTAAGTCTAGTACCAACTTTATAAGTCGTATTATTTGCTGATATTTTATAAGTAAATCGTTTTAGTGTAATTTTACCAAATTTAAAATTTGAATTTTGTTTATATATTTCTTTATTATTTTTAGATATAAATATTATTAACATTCTACCACTCCTTCATTATCTTCTATAGTTATTTTAGAAATTTTTAAATAAAACATAGTTAATCCTTGATAGAAATATGAAAAAAGTCATAAATACCAAATGTAAATAAATTCCACTTATTACCGTTTATTAGTTGTCTACTTATTTTAAAAATATCTTTTATGCTAGTAGTAGCTCCTTTTTCAATATATACATAAATTATTTTCTTTTTTTAAAGTATTAGAAGATAATATCATAAAAACCCCTTCTAATTAATTCTAAAATAATTTTAGAGTAAAAGAAACTTATCAATTTTATATGAAGATTTA
>JBOFRC010000388.1:0-7539 GCA_051650825.1 Sarcina sp.
TAGGTACTGAAAAGTTTTTTTGATGATTTTAAAATAATAAGACGATCCAAAATGAGAGTTAATACTACAGGTGTACCAATTAAATAAGTTGTATAAAATGTCATACGAAAAACGAGATTTAACATAAGACCTATAGAAATATAAATTAAATATATTATTTGGAGCCACAAAATATATTTATGTATTTTAGAATTAAAATATTTTTCCAAGTAATTCACCACCTTAATTTAAATAATGAAAAGTATACAATAAAAATTTTGAGTATAAGTTTAAATTCTACCACAATTATATTAATATAGTAATTTTGCTGAGAATAAGAAACATAAGTTTTTCTGCCTAAGAAATTTTTATTTCAAATACTGTGTATTGAGTGGTAAGTGAGTCCAGACTTTGATTATGAATAAAGGTAAAAACCCTAATAATATCTATAATTATTAGGATTTATATTAGAGAGCTTTATACTCCTGTTGGATAACCAATCCATGATTGTACATACCAGAATGGTCTGCTAGTACCCATTTGTTTTGTATAAACATAATAATCTCCACCTTGGGAATTGCTTCCGTGGAATACTATATTAGTTATAGTCTGATTTGGATAACTTTCTTTAAGCATTTGTTTTATATAAATATCAGTTTGTGCTTTGCTAAATGGGTTTGGATGTTCCCTTGCAAAAGAAAGAGAATCAACAGTTGTTTTATTAAGTTCTTGTGCTGTTATATTTTGACTTAAAGCAGCTTTTCCATTAGCTTCTATAAAGTAATTTATAAGTTGATTATTAGGAATATTATTTAACCATGGCTCTGACCACATTGTACCATTACAATCAGCAAAGCCATTATAGTTGTATTGTTGGTTTAAAATCCAATTTTTTATAACTGATAAAAGTTGAGCATCAGGAATAGGTTTTCCTGTAGTATTTTCAACCATTATAGAATCAGGTCCAAGCATTTGAGATTTTGAATAACTAACTATTTTTATGGTTCCACTAGTAGTATTTGAAGATTTATTAGTTGTATTAGTAGGATTGTTGTTTGACTGACTAGTAGTAGGTTGATTAGTTGGGGTATTTGGAGACGTATTACTAGTATTTTTTAAAGCACTTGAATTTTTTGAGTCAGATGTGCTTGTAGGAGTACTTTTAGTAACAGGCACACTTGTATTAGTTGGTGTGTTAGTAGTATTAGCATTTATATTATTAATAGGCTTTGTGGTATTAGTAGGTATAGATTTTGTGTTACTAACGCTACTTGTATTAGTAGATGTAGATTTTGTAATATTGCTTGTATTTACTACAGGTTTTGCTGTATCTATTGTTGAAGTAGTAGCGTTTTGAGTAGTTTTGTTAGAGTTTGCTGTACTAGCAATAGCAATTCCACCTGTAGCTAGTGCAATAACTATAATACCGCCTATAATTAAAGTTATTTTATGTTTTAGCATAAGAGCATCTCCTTGTTAAAAAATTTAATTAGACATTAAAGTATTTTGACATTTATTTTAAATTTAACATTTAAAATAAATTTGAAAGATACAAACAAACTTCCTAAAAGATACAGTTTATTACTAAAATAATCCTTTTATGCTAAATTAATTACAAATTAGTAATTACAAATAAAAACTCTTTTTTGACTTCTTATTTTAATGGAGGTCTTGATAATCAAAAGCTTGGATAAGCTTATTCCGGTAGGAATATTGACCAAGAAGTCCAACTTCAAGCAAACTTGTTTTGCTAAGTGGTGAGTAATTGAAAAAGTGTAGATTTGATTAATCAAGATAATAAAAAAATTTTTGAAAAAAAGGGATTGTCCCATTATTATATAAGTATATAAAATATTAAAAATTTATATATTATAATTTTTAAAAATGAATTTTAATTTAAGGGTGGGAGTGTATGAAATTTTTAATTGGTGAGCTAAGTAAAATTTTTGGAATTAGTACAGATACATTAAGGTATTATGATAAAATTGGTATTCTAAAAGCTAATATAAATCCTAATAATAATTATAGATATTATTTATTACGGGATATTGAAAAATTAGATTTGATACTTGGGATAAAGGACCTTGGAGTCTCTCTTTCTAAAATTAAAGCTGCTATAGAAAAGGAAGATTTAGAAGAATATAAAAGGTTAATAGAAGTTCAAAAGCTTATGATTAATAGAAAAATAGAATCTCTTAAAGAGCTTAAAGGACGACTTAACAATAGTATAGATATTATTAATAGTGTTTCTAACATGAAAAATGAATATAATTTTGATGCATTGCAAATATATTATAAAAAATTTACGTTGTATTCTATAGATATAAAAAATATGCTAAGTTCAGCTAAAAATATGAGAAGTGATAAAAATTTAAATAGTGAAATTAATATTTTAGATTCACAGTATTATATGTATATTTATAATTTAGTTTCAAATAAAGAAGTTATTGAAGATGAACAAAATATTTTTATTATAGAAAATAAAGTTACAAAGAATCTTTTTTCAGATATAGATAAAGCAGGAACGATTAAATATTTAAAAAAGACTATAGAAGAAAAATTTATATCTGTAGATTTTTATGGAACAGAGTCAGCTATGAAAGAGTATATTTTAAAATTGAATAAATATTTTAATAATGGCAAAGATATTTTGGTATTTGTAAAATTTAAATTTTATCTTCCAAGAAAAAAAGAAAGTGAGTATTTTGTAAATATAGACCTAACTATAATTGATTAATAAAATACTATAAAAAATTTTTATAAAAGAATAAAATTTTGATATTAGCTTTTTATTAGTAATATAAGTTAGAATTTAGGTGTAGCTTTTGAAGCAAAGCTTTGCCGTTATAGCCCCATTTAGCAATAGGTTGTATATAGAAATTTTTCTATGTACAACCTTTTTTCTTAAAAAAACTTGACCTTAGAGTTACTCTAATCTTTATACTGTAAGTGAAAGGGATTTTAAATCTTATCAATAAAAATTTGTTTTCTAGGGCATAATGTTTAAAGTATTGTTTGGAAAATAAAAGATAGTTATATTAAGGGGGTACCTAAAGATGGAAGGTAATTTGACAGATGATATTCTAATTAAAGAAGAAGATAATATTCTTGGAGTAGAGAGAATTTCTAAACTTTTTCTAAAATTTGTAATTCCAGCTATAATAGCTATGGTAATATCAGGTATGCAAACTGTTGTTGATGGTATATTTATTGGTAATTTTGTTGGGGCTAATGCTATGGCTAGTATAAGTATGGCAGCACCATTTTTACAGATTACAATTGGGTTTGGTATGCTTATAAGCATAGGAGCTATAAGTTACATGGGAAGAAGCTTAGGAGAAGGAAAAACAGAGCTAACACAAAATATATTTAGAACATCTACAATTATTTTAGGTGTAGTATCAGTAATTTTAAGTGTTGCTGGAATGTTTTTTAGTAAGCAAATTGTAAGTTTACTTGGAGCTAATGAAGTTTTAGCAGCAGATGTTGCTACATATATAAGAATTCTAGCCATTTTTATTTTACCGATGTCTATGGCATTTTTATTTGGATTTATTAATAGGTTAGTGGAAAAGCCAGAGTTGTTTTTTAAGGGAATGATAGTTAGTTTAATTATAAATATAATACTTAATTATATTCTTATTGGAAGATTAGGACTTGGAGTTGTTGGTGCAGCATTTGCAACTGGGGTTTCATATTCAGTTGTTTTATTTGTTGTCATAGGACCGATGTTAAATAAAAACAATGTAATCAATATATTTGTTGGTAAATTTGATAAGGGAACTATTTGGCCTGTAGTTTATAATGGAGCTTCTGAAGCAGTTGCCTCAGTTGCAGCAGCAGTATCAGCATTTTTATTTAATATGGCATTTATAAACTTTATAGGTGAAAATGGAATAGCAGCTTTTACAAGTATTAATTATGTAGCGCAATTTGGGAGTTTTATAGTATTTGGAATAGCGGATGGAATAGGATCTATAATTAGTTATAATTATGGAGCTAAAAAGTTTGATAGAGTAAAAAAAATAATGAGCTTTTCATTAAAAATAACAGCGGTAGTATCTATTGCGACGTTTATTATATTATTCTTTTTTAGTAAACCTTTAGTGTCAATATTTATTGCTTCAGAAAAAGAAGTTTTAGATATTGCAGTTGAAGGATCAAAGATTTATGCATTTGCATTTTTATTAAATGGAATTAATACAATGTGTTCATCATATTTTACTTCTATTGGATATGCTAAAGAATCTATAATAATTGCAATGGCAAGAGGACTTTTATTTATAGTGTTAGGAATAACCTTTTTACCTATGTTATTTGATTTAGGTGGAGTGTGGTTAACAGTTCCTTTTGCTGAATTTATGACTTTTGGAATATGTTGTTTCTTAATAAGACGATACCTTAAAAAAGGTGAAAGTTTTAAAGTATTAGAACCTAAAATTAATTAAAGAATGTATAGCAAGCCATAGCTATTAATTTAATAAAATAGAAGCATAAAAATATTTCAAATGAAAGTTTTAAGTGTATAGTTATAAAATAATAGTAAATAAAAACAATAGATAAGGTAAGTTACTTTCGATAAAGAAGAATAACTTACCTTATTTTTATATTTAAATGTATCTAAAACTAATATTTACTAGTTAAAGATATAGATCAATATTTTACTATAAGTATAAATATTTTTCACTTACTAATACTAAATTTAAATTGTTTAAAATTAAAATAAAATAGAGGTGATAAGTTTGATTTATATCACATTTCTAATTATAGGATTTCTAGGTGGATTTATATTAAAAAACTTTAAAAAACTAAAAACTACATTGAAGAAATGGCAGGGGATATCAATAACTATACTTATGTTGATTACAGGAGTAAGCGTTGGACTTGATAAAAGTGTAGGGTCAAAGTTTGGAGCTGTTGGAATTATTTCAGTAGTATTTGCAATTACCACAAGTATAGGAAGTGTTGTTGTTGTATATATTTTAACAAGAAAGCTAGATGGAAGGAGAAAACTATGAAGATGATAATAACTGTCATAATTGGGGCTGCAATAGGACATTTTTTAGTTCCAGTAAAATATGGAAATCATATAGATATACTTTTGACAATAAGTCTTTGTATGCTTTTATTTTGTGTTGGATTTGGAATTGGCTCAGATAAGGATCTTATGGAAGATTTAAAGAAAAATTATTTAGTAGCTATGCTTATTCCGGTTGGAATAATAATAGGTAGTATTATTGCAGGTGTTATATGTTCATTTTTCTTTAGACATCATTTTAATGAAAATTTAGCTATTGCATCTGGATTTGGTTGGTCAAGTCTTTCTGCTGTTATACTTACTAAAAGATTTGGGGCAACTGCGGGGCTTATAGGAATATTGACTAATGTTCTACGGTGGGGGATATCAATAATATTTATTCCTATTGTAACTAAAAAACTTAATGGCTATTGTGCTGTAGCTTTAGCAGGAGTGAACTCAATGGATATTTCACTTGATCCAATAATGAAAAATTGCAATGAAAAAGTTGTTTTGTTAGCAGTCTTAAATGGAGGGATTTTAACGATAGTAACACCAATACTACTTACATTTATTTAAATTAAAATTATAAATTAAAGGGCAAACTTGAATTTGAGTTTGTCCTTTTTATGATAAATACTATTTCATTTAAAGAAATATTATTTATTATAAAATTTATTTTAAATTTGATATAAGTATCATCTTATTGCAAAAATATATCATTTATAATCCTTATTTGGTATAATATAGAAAATAAGGTGGGGTTGAATGAGTTACTTATTTAGATATTATTCAAAACAATATGATGGATTTATGAAGTTATTTAAATTAGATAAAACTGATAAAATAATTGAATATTTAGGAGAATTAAAAAATAAAAAAGTTATTGATATTGGTGGTGGAACAGGAACTCTTGCAGCAAAATTAGTTATTAAAGGTGCTAATGTTACAATAGTAGACCCAGAAAAAAATATGACTAATATAGCTAAGACTAAAAATAATAAGATTAATGTTTTAAATGAATATTCTAATAAAATATCTTTAGACAGTGGTGAGGCTGATGTAATTATAATTAGGGATGCATTTCACCATATTTTACAAAAAGAAGAAACTTTAAGTGAGTGTAAGAGGCTTCTTAAGAAAAATGGAATTATTTTAATATGCGAATTTGATAAAAATAAGATTATAGCAAAGTTGATTGCTATATTTGAAATACTTTGTTTTGAAAAAATAACAATGCTTACAAAAGAAGAATTAAGAAAACTTATGAAGACTTATTTTAAAGAGGAGTCTTTAATTAGTATTACATCTTGCGAATTTATATATGTAGGTATAAAAACTGATAGTAAATAAACAATGTATCTTTGTTAAATTAGTATAGGAGTTTAAAAAATATGAAATATTTAAGGGGATTAGCTAAAATAATAAAACTATTTTGCAGTAAAAAGTATGTTGATTTAGAGGATATTTCTAATTCATATACAAAAGTTAGTGGAAATTATAATAATTCGTTTTTGAATCAGATGCATAAGTATAATGAAGACATGTTAGAAAGTTTAATTAACGAATGTAAAGTGAGCAATAAGGAGAAATTAAGAGTTTTAGATTTAGCTTGTGGGACAGGCTTTAATAGTGCTTATTTAAACAAAAAGATTGAAGGTTTACAAATTACTTTAGTAGATATTTCAAGAGGAATGCTAAATGAAGCAAAAAAAAATAATTTTAAGGCTGAGTTTATAGAGAAAGATATGTTAGGTTATTTAGAAAGTTGTAAAGAGGATAGTTTTGATATAGTAATTTGTGCATGGGCAATTAAATATCAAAATCCTCATAAAGTTATTAAGGGAATATCAAAAGTTCTAAAAAAGAATGGACAATTAGCTGTTATCGTAAACTTGAAATCTACTCTTTTTGAAGTTAGAAAAATATATCCTAAGATAATTGCACTTCATGGTGATAAGGTGAATAAGTTAATGTTAGAATTACCTAATCCTATAAGTGAAAAAAGTTTTAATAAGTGGTTTGAAAAAGAAAAATTAATAAGAGTACATTCAAAGACAGGTGGACATAAATTTATATTTGAAACAGCAGATGAATTAGTAAATTGGGTAGTATCAACAGGTGCATTAGCTGGGTTTGATATTATGATTAATATGGAAGATAAAGAAGTTCAAAAAACAATGATACGATTATTTGCTAAAAAAAATATAAAGTGTATCACACATAAATTTGTTTGGGGGACATATAAAAATGATAAGTAATATACCAATAATTATGAAAATGGCGACAAATAAAGAAGTTTTAAAGAACTTGTATTCAATTCATAAAAAATTTAAAAAAAATAAAAATTATAAAATAGTTAATATTGCAAAATGTGGACTAAATATTATAAAAAATGATAGGCTTGTAAAACATGAAGATAATTTTATTGTTAATTCATTTTTACCACCTATAAATTCATTTGCTTATAATAGTATAGCTATGGCTGTCGAAGGTGAGGAAGAAGAATTTTTTTTGAATCATTGTAATGGAAAAAGAAAAGC
>JBOFRC010000389.1:0-1317 GCA_051650825.1 Sarcina sp.
AATCAGGTGACGTGTATATTTCACACGTCACCTGATTATTTAGGGTACCTGTCCTTTTTGGTCACTTTTGAGCCCCTGAGCTTGTGAAACTAAACATTTGGATTTGAGCCGATCAATATGATCTTTAAATAAAATAAAAAGGGACCTGATAAAACTAATGTTATCTCATTATCACAGTTTACTTTTCACTGAACACAACGGTCAGTTCAATTTTGACTGAAAACAGTGAGCGAGTGAAAAATACAAATGAGAAACATAATGAGAAAGTAGGATAATAAAAGTAATGAAAATATTAAAAAAATACATGCTGCAATGCGATGTGCAAAACAATTGTTTACATGATATCCACAGATGTATGAGCACATTCAATATATAAAATTAAAAAGTGAGAATGAGACAACATTCGTGTCTTAAACTGTAACTGACAGACTGGCTCAGCACTCTGTAAACTATAACATATACATGCTCGTCTTTACTGTAGTGTCCCAGAAACAGCATCAATAAGATTAAAAGAAGAGTTAGCATCGTATTTGGCATAATACTGCTTGGCACCATATTAAAAAGTAATACACTTAACAAGACAAAAGTAACTTTACATTTCACATACATTTTATGTTAAAAAAAAATTCACACTCAAGCGTTATGATATGTACAGCAAGCTTAAGTTCAGTGAAAAATACAAATGAGAAACATAATGAGAAAGTAGGATAATAAAACAAGTAATGAAAATATTAAAAAAATAAATTTCTACATACAGGGTTCAGAAATGTGCCAAGATCTTAATCATGTTGAGCTACAGCGACATAGGAAATTATAAATTCCATACAAAAGCGCTGTAATAAATAGGGTCTTTGTGAAACTTGTTTAACCTTTTGTTGACTTTTAGAAATGTAGATTGAAATGCCTGGGCCACACTGCCTACCTTTACCTGTGTTTGACGGCTACCTCACTGAACTGCTGCGGCTCACAGAAGCTTAGACAGAAAAGGGTTAAGAAGCGTGTGCTCAAACGTAACAAAAATATATACAGCACTCCCTCTTCCCTTGGCTTGGCACAGTTTAGCAGCCATTTATAGTGGGGTTTGTGTTCTACAGGTTTCCAGTGCTTATTGAGAGAGAAAAGGCACTGATGAAACGTTGCTGCAGCCGTGTTAGACACGCACTGCTCATGTGTGGCTGCTCCAAACTGTAAACATGGCCGCCAAAATGAAAAGCAAGAGGATCCACAACGCACAGTTCAGGTAGGAGGTGTGGACCGGCTGTAACCAAAAACTGACCTTTACAAGTCTCTCACTCTCTCACACACTCTCTCTCTCTC
>JBOFRC010000390.1:0-1580 GCA_051650825.1 Sarcina sp.
CATCTGATAACGGACAAAAAGTAAATATAACATTTACAAGTGGAACAACACCAACTAAGTTTACGTTACCAGCAGGAACATATACGTATACAGAAGTAGATGCACCAGTTGGATATCAAATAAACAAAACTGTAGGACACTTTACAATAAGTAAACAAGGTCAAATAGTTAAAGCTGATGTTAAAGATGCAAGAGTTTTAGGTGAAATATCAATAACTAAAACAGGAAAAGATGGAGTTAAACTTGAGGGGGCTCAGTTTACAGTAGCAGGACCAAATGGATTTGATAAGGTAGTTACAACTAATAAAGATGGTGTAGCAAACTTAGATAATTTAGCATGGGGAACTTACACTGTAAAAGAAACTAAAGCACCGATTGGATACTCATTAAATAATGAAGTAAAAACTATAACAATAGATGCACAAGATACTGCAAAAGCTCAAGATATAACTGTTAATGACAATCAAATCTTAGGTGAAATTTCAATAACAAAAACAAATGAAAATGGAACTAAGAAACTTCAAGGAGCAGAATTTACAGTAACAGGACCAAATGGATTTAATAAGGTAGTTACAACTAACAAAGATGGTGTAGCAAACTTAGATAATTTAGCATGGGGAACTTACACTGTAAAAGAAACTAAAGCACCAATTGGATATAACTTAAATCCAGAAGTACAAACTGTAGAAGTAACTGCAGCAAGTGTTGGAAAAGTACAATCTATAACTGAAAAAGATACTGTAACAATGGGAACATTAAATATCGAAAAAACTGATATTACAAATGAGAAAGAAGTTGCAGGAGCAAAAATACAAATAACTGGAACAGCTTTAGATGGACAAAAAGTTGATATCACATTTACAAGTGGAACAACTCCAACTAAGTTTACATTACCAGCAGGAACATATACTTATAAAGAAGTAGATGCACCAGTTGGATACCAAATCAATACAACTGTAGGACATTTCACAATAAGTGAACAAGGTCAAATAGTTAAAGCAGATGTAAAAGATGCAAGAATTTTAGGCGAAATTTCAATAACTAAAACAAATGAAAATGGAACTAAGAAACTTCAAGGAGCAGAATTTACAGTAACAGGACCAAATGGATTTAATAAGGTAGTTACAACTAATAAAGATGGTGTAGCAAACTTAAAAGATTTAGCTTGGGGAACTTACAAAATTCAAGAAACTAAAGCTCCAATTGGATATAATGTAAATCCAGCAGTACAAACAGTAACTATAGATGCACAAAATACAGCAAAAGTACAATCTGTAACGGAAAAAGATACTGTAACAATGGGAACATTAAATATCGAGAAAACTGATATTACAAATGAGAAAGAAGTTGCAGGAGCAAAAATTCAAATTACAGGAACATCTTTATTAGGAAAGAAAATAGATATAACATTTACAAGTGGAACAACTCCAACTAAATTCACATTACCAGCAGGAACATATACTTATAAAGAAGTAGATGCACCAGTTGGATACTTAATCAACACAACTGTAGGACACTTCACAATAAGTGAACAAGGTCAAATAGTTAAAGCTGATGTTAAGGATGCAAGAATTTTAGGT
>JBOFRC010000391.1:0-1691 GCA_051650825.1 Sarcina sp.
TAATAAAATGTGTTTTTTACCTTTAATAACAACTATTTTACAATATATAATACAATCATTACTTATAATTTGAATACTTACTCAAAATCAGGTTTTAATTTCATGCTACATTAGATTGGCAGGAACAGAAGGTAATTCATTTTTAACATTTACTTCCTGTTACTGTCGTTGAGAAGCTTTTTGTTGTTCTTCTGCATTTCTGTGTATTTGTTTTGTTAGTAATTTATTTTTATTTATTTAAAGATTTTAACATGCTTCACTTAACATTGAATCAAATACATTACTTCATTATTTATCTTTAAAACTGCAACAAACTGCCAAACTATCTCTGATCACATCTCAGTACAGTAATAATAATGTCACAAGACATTTACACTTTCTGTTCAAACTGAGCTCCTCACAAAGAGAATGAGTTACAACAAACTTTGAAATTCAGATCTGTTATTTCTTCAGAAGATTTTAAAACATTATACTGAAGCATTTCGAATGCCATTTGTAATTGTTTCGTGTATGTAAATTGTGTGTTTACACTTCTAGTGTGTGTGTTTAAACTGAATGTTTATGGTGGTGCACAGGTCTCACACAGGAAAATGATATCTCGAGACTTTCTGTTTAAATACTGTAAAAGAAACAAGTCCTCTTGTTCATGTAGAGTCACATGAGAAAGATGACGCCAAATGAAGTCCTCTCCTCTAAAACCTCATTCAGGAACTTATTCATGGAGAACACTTGAAATGACAATACCTCTGCGAAGTAACGTGTCAGTTTCTGTTTTTGGAAAGATTCTTCACATGGCCAGCGACTTTACACTGAATATGTGTGATGAGTTTATGATGGTGCGTTATAACTTGAATCTGGTTTTCTATGTTGTGTTCAGGGACAGTCAGACTCACTGCTACAGAGAGGACCGGGGTAACTCTGAAATGCCCTTCTGATGTTGGAGGATCAGATGTTCCAACATGGAGCAGAGACACTGGTGAAATACAACAACAAAGAAGGTTTTATGTTTCACCAGTTGACAAGACGTTGACTATAGCAGACGTGCAGCCTGGTGACTCTGGACTTTACTACTGTGATGGAAAACCAGCTGTGTATCTGAATGTGACCAAAGGTGAGAGACTACAAGTCAGAGAGGAACACTGAAATTTGGGCGATAGTAAGGCAGAGTAAAGCAATTACTTAAAGGAATCATTCGACATTTATTAGAAATATGCCTTTTCATTTTCTTGCTGACAGTTTGATAAAACGATTGATACCACATTTATTGTATATGTCTGTACGGTAAATACGAAGCTACAGCCAGCAGCTGGTTAGCTTAGCATAAAGACTAGAAACAGGCTCTGTCCCATGGTAATAAAATCCACCTAAAAGGACCTCTAACATGAAGTGAATTTTAGAGGTAGCACAAGTTCATGCAATGTCAATGGAAAGACGGATTCATCGGCACCAGCAAACACTGATATGACTACAACAAAGAAACAAAGTCACATCAAGGAACCCGGAAAGAAAAAGAACAAGGGTAAGATGAAACAGATCTCAATATTAAATTGGTAAATTGTTGAAAGGTGATCAGTCTGAGAGCTGAGAGACAAGAACTCAAAGACATACAAGTAAAAAAAACCACTTTAAATGCAAAAAGAATTATAAAGCAGTCATTCAAAGAAAAAGATGCAGAAATATTCAGTAAGAGT
>JBOFRC010000392.1:0-4762 GCA_051650825.1 Sarcina sp.
TAGTATTTTTTTATGATATTATAAGAGTGCAATATCCTAGAGATATTATAATTTAGAAATTATAAAGTAAACATTTCTAAAAATGGAAGGAGAAATTACAATGCAACTTATGAAGGAGATTTGGTCAGCAGCCAAATCAAACAAAAAAAGAATAGTTTTACCAGAAGGTGACGAGGATAGAACTCTAAGAGCGTCTGAAATGATAGTTAAAGAGGGCTTAGCTAATGTTATATTAGTAGGAAATGAAGAAAATATATTAAATAAAGCAAAAGAGTTAAATGTTAATTTAGAGGGAGTTGAGGTTATAGACCCAGCTAAATCAGAAAATTTAGATAAATATGTAAATGCATTCTATGAATTAAGAAAAAATAAAGGTATGACTATAGAAAAGTCACAAATGATCGTAAGAGATCCTTTATATTTTGCTACTATGATGGTAAAGCTTGATGATGCAGATGGTATGGTTTCAGGAGCAGTTCATACAACAGGTGATTTATTAAGACCAGGATTACAAATCATCAAAACTGCACCAGGAGTATCAGTAGTATCAAGCTTTTTCATAATGATGGTACCAGGATCAAAATATGGTGAAGATGGATTATTATTATTTGCAGACTGTGCAGTTAACCCAAATCCTACAGAAGATCAATTAGCATCAATAGCTATAGCTACAGCAGATACAGCTAAAAATCTTTGTAATGTAGAACCAAAAGTTGCTATGTTATCATTCTCAACAATGGGAAGTGCAGACCATGATTTAGTTACTAAAGTAAGAAATGCAACAGAAAAAGCTAAAGAATTAAGACCAGATTTAGATATAGATGGTGAATTACAATTAGATGCTGCTATAGTATCAAGTGTAGCAGAACAAAAAGCACCAAATAGTAAAGTTGCAGGAAAAGCTAATGTTTTAGTATTCCCAGATTTACAAGCTGGAAATATAGGATATAAATTAGTTCAAAGATTTGCTAACGCAGAAGCAATAGGGCCAGTATGTCAAGGATTTGCTAAACCTATAAATGACTTATCAAGAGGTTGTAGCTCAGAAGATATAGTTAATGTTGTTGCATTAACAGCAGTTCAAGCACAAGCACAAGAAAAATAATTTTTTAAGAATAACATTTTTAGAAATTTAAATTATAGTAGTTTTAACTGTAGCAGATTTTTATGTTAAAACTACTATAAAAATAGATACAAAAAGAAAAATTAAAGTTTTAGGGAGGATTACTTATGAATATATTAGTAGTAAACTGTGGAAGTTCATCATTAAAATATCAATTAATTAACATGAACAATGAAGATGTTTTAGCATCAGGTCTTGTTGAAAGAATAGGGATAGATGGATCAGAGCTTATACAAAAAGTAGAGGGAAGAGATAAGTATGTTTATACAAACAATTTAAAAGACCATAATGAAGCTATTAAATTAGTTTTAGATACATTAGTAAGTTCTGATAATGGTGTAGTTAAATCATTAGAAGAAATACACGCAGTAGGTCACAGAGTAGTACATGGTGGAGAAAAGTATGCAAAATCAGTAATAGTTACTGATGAAGTAATGAGAGATTTAGAAGATTTATCAAAATTAGCACCTCTTCACAATCCTGCTAACATTATTGGAATTAAAGCATGTCAAGAATTAATGCCAGGAATTCCTATGACAGTAGTATTTGATACAGCATTCCATCAAACAATGCCAGAAAAAGCTTATATATATGCTTTACCATATGATTTATACAGAAAGCATAATATAAGAAAATATGGATTCCATGGAACATCACATAAATATGTTTCAGAAAAAGCAGCAGAATTTTTAAATAAAGATATCAAAGATTTAAAAATCGTTACATGCCACTTAGGTAATGGTGCTAGTGTTTCAGCTGTTAAAGGTGGTCAATGTGTTGAAACTACAATGGGATTCACACCACTTGAAGGGTTAGTTATGGGAACAAGATGCGGAAGTATAGACCCAGCAGTCGTTACTTATTTAATAAGTGAACTAGGATATACAGCAGATGAAGTTAATACATTAATGAATAAAAAATCAGGTGTACTTGGAGTTTCAGAAAAAAGTAGTGACTTTAGAGATATTATAGATGGTGCTGAAAAAGGTGAAAAGCAATGCAAACTTGCTATGGATATTTTCTATTATAAAGTACAACAAGCAATAGGAACTTGTACAGTTGCTATGCAAGGATTAGATGTAGTTGTATTTACAGCTGGTATAGGTGAAAATTCATTTATAGCTAGATCTGGTATTTGTAAAGGCATGGAGTATTTTGGAATAGAGATAGATGAAGAGAAAAATGTTCAAAGAGCAGATATTAAAAATATTTCAAAAGACGGTGCTAGAACAACAACATTAGTTATTGCTACTAATGAAGAGCTTATGATAGCTAAGGATACTTTAGAACTTGTAAAATAAATAATAATAAAATAACTTGACTTTTAAAAAGTAAGTTTATATAATAATACTTGTGTTATTTGCACATTACTATAGAGGTTTAGGAGTGTGAAGACGATATTCGTCGATTTTTATGGAATTAAGATTTTCAGAATTAACTTCAAAAAAAGAAAAATGTAAAGCTATAAATCTTGTAGTAGAGGAAGATACAATTTATATTCCTGGTGAAATAATAAAAGTTTTAAAGCCAATAACATTTGACGGTTTTGCTAAAGTTGTTGAAGATGTTATCACTTTAGAAGGTAATATTTCAGCAGAGTTAGAACTAGAATGTTCAAGGTGTTTAAAAAATTTCTCAACTACAGTAAATACATCTATAGATGAGAAGTTTTCAAATAATTTTAAAGAAGATGAATCTATTGTTCCGATTGAGTCTGATATATTAGATGTTTCGGAAATAATAGCAAATAACGTAATTTCAACCTTACCTATAAAAAGACTTTGTGACGAACAATGTAAAGGCTTATGCCAAACTTGTGGAGCTGATCTTAACCTACATCAGTGCAGTTGTTCTGACTTAGATACTGATATTAGGTTTGAAAAGCTTAAAGAATTGTTCAAGCAATAAGGAGGTGTAATAATGGGAAATCCAGCAAGAAAGATGTCTAAAGCAAAAAGAGATTCAAGAAGAGCTCAAACTTTCAAGTTAAGCGCACCTGGGATCGTAGAATGCCCACAATGTCATGAAATGAAAATGGCGCACAGAGTTTGTAAAAACTGTGGACATTACAAAGGTAAAGAAGTAGTTTCAAATGATGCAGAATAATAAAGAAAGTCTTTGGACTTTCTTTTCTTTATATTTATAGAAAAAAAGGGGGCATAGATATGAAATTAGCAATAGATGCGATGGGTTCAGATAATTCTCCTTTTGCAGAAGTTGAAGGCTCTATTGATGCTTTAAAAGAATTTTCAGATATTGAATTATTTTTAGTTGGTCATAAAGATAAAATAGAAGCTGAACTAGCAAAATATACTTATGATAAAAGCAAGATAAATATTGTAGAGGCAAGCGAGGTTATATCTCCAAATGAAGAGCCTGTTAGAGCTTTAAAGCAAAAGAAAGACTCAAGTCTTGTTAAAGCTTTAAATTTAGTTAAATCTAAAGAGTGTGATGCAGTATTATCAGCTGGTAGTACTGGTGCTTTTCTAGCAGGGTCAACACTTATTGTAGGTAGAATCAAAGGAATAAAAAGACCAGCTTTAGCTCCAGTTATGCCTGGAAAAAATTCACCATTTATGATAATTGATGCAGGTGCTAATGTTGATAGTAAAGCCCCTTTTTTAATTCAGTTTGCTAAAATGGGTCAAGTATATTTTAAAGCTGTAATGGGAAAAGAAAATCCAACTGTAGGACTTGTTAATATAGGTGCAGAAGAAGAAAAGGGAAATGAACTTACAAAAGAAGCTCATAAACTTTTAAAAGCTGAAAACGATATTAACTTTATTGGTAATGTAGAACCAAGAGATGTTTCAAATGGTGATGTTGATGTTTTAGTTTGTGATGGTTTTGTTGGAAATACTATTTTAAAAATGTATGAAGGAACAGCAAAAACTATTTTAACTATGATTAAAGAAGAAATTTTATCATCAGCAATTTCTAAATTTGGAGCAATATTCCTTTCAGGGACTTTTAAAAAATTAAAGAAAAAAATGGACTATAAAGAGTATGGTGGCGCACCATTTCTTGGTGTAGATGGTATTTGTATCAAGGCACATGGTAGTTCAGATGGCAAAGCTATTAAAAATGCTATAAAACAAGCTAGAAAATTTCATAATAACGATTTAGTTGGAAAGATAAAGGCAGAGATAGAAAATTAAAGTATTTTTAATTTAATTTGGTCAGGTGCAATATTGACGAATTTCAAGATATATAATAATATCTATATAGGTTGATATAGGAGGTGAGCTTATAATGTTTGATAAGGTTAAAGAAATAATAGCAGAAAAATTATCAGTTGATGCAGATAGTGTTAAAATGGAATCAACATTCGTTGACGACTTAGGGGCGGATTCTTTAGATGTAGTAGAGCTTATTATGTCACTTGAAGAAGAATTAGAAATGGAAATACCAGATGAAGATGCTGCTGAATTCATTACAGTTGCGGATGTAGTTGAATATATTAAGACACATAACGAAGAATAATTAAATCCCGCAATAGCGGGATTTTGTTTACTATTTCTTAGTAGTATTAGGTTTATTCTTGAATTTGCTTAATAGTTTTGCAAATTGAAGAATAAACCTCAAGGAGTGGGGTTTAAGTGAAGGATTTAACAATAAAAGATTTAGAACAGAAAGTTG
>JBOFRC010000393.1:0-6054 GCA_051650825.1 Sarcina sp.
CTCAAGATTAGATTTCCCATATCATAAGATAGTAAGTTCCCTTCAAGACTAGGAGGTTGATAGGTCAGAGGTGTACGCATGGCAACATGTTTAGCTGACTGATACTAATAGAACGAGGGCTTGATCAAAGTCATGCTGAGATATATATGTGTGTAATTTTAAGAGAATAATTCTCTAATCTGGTGATAATGTCCTTTAGGGTAACACCCGTTTCCATTCCGAACACGATGGTTAAGCCTTTAGGAGCCGATGGTACTGCATGCGCGAGCGTGTGGGAGAGTAGGTTGTTGCCAGGTTCATATGAATAGAAAAGCTATTGAAGTATTTCAATAGCTTTTTTTGTTATGAAAAAAGGAGTAATTTCAAAAAAACAGACTACTTATTAATTTAAGTAATCTGTTTTTTTGTTTAAAGATAGTAAAAATTTATTATATTTTATAGGTTAATTATAATTTTATATTCTCTAATTGTTCCAAACTATATCTATAGCTTTTTCTTGAGGTATAACTTGTATTGGCTCCTCGTTACTAACAGCTAAAATTTTCATTTTTGCTTGTGATGATGTTGTTACTAAAAGAGCTGTTGTTCCATCAAAAATTGCAGATCCATTATCATATGCAAAATATAGTTCTGATACATTATTTATTTTAGCAAGATTATCTGGAGTAACAGGGGCTCCATCACCATCGGCTAATATTGTTTCAAGTGAAATCCAGTCTTTATTTCCGAGTTTAACTGCAAAGCAGTGAGCAGCTATTTCAAGAGCTGTTGCTAATGTAGCTAATTGATCTGGTGTTGCTGGTGGTGTAATGGATGGTATATTTGCAACTTTTACAAAATTGTCAAAAGTCATTTTAATGATAGCAAAGTGACCAGAAGTATTTACAATCTCAGCACTAACTAAATCAACTCTATCAAGTATATTGGTAGGAATTGCTGTTGAATTAAAAATTACTGGATTATCAAATATATCTGATGTTTTGCCAGTTGTTAATATTAAACTAGTATTAGGAACTAATACGTTAGGTGCAAATTTTAAAATAATAGTATAGTTATTAGGATCTTGAATATCTGCACTTATTTTTGCATCTAATGCGATAGTATCTACATCTTTTCCGTCAATAGTTTTTCTTATTTTAAAATCTGATGGAGAAATAGACATAATAGCGTTATTAGCAGCAGTAATAGTAAATTTTAATGTTAAAGTTTCAGAGTCAATAACTTTTAACGCATCAGTTGCACTTAAATCTCCTATAGAAATTTTAGTTGCTACTATTGAATTTTTTAAGCAGGAGAAATTAAGAACATTTCCAGAATCGTTAGTTACATATTTTACAGTTTTAATATCGCAGTATCCAGGACTGACAACATGTTTATTTTTTCCAAAGAAATAGTTTATATAATCTGCTTCAGTATCAAAATTTTCTGCTAATACATCAGTATCTAATTTTATTATAACTCTTCTATCTTCATTATTTTTCTCATAACTAGGAACAGAAACTTTTGCTAAAGTACTATTCAAAGCAAGTTTTTTATTATTTTCAATACACCAATCAATACTATCAGCGTTACCTAAAATCATATAGTTACTTGAACTTAAAATTGAATAAAGACCATTAGTTTCCATAGGTTCATTATAAGTTATAACAGCTTTGTGTCTAAATTGCTTATCTGTGGTATTTGAATATTCATCATCATTAGTTAATACTATACTTTCAATAACAGGTGCTGTTAAATCACCTATAGAAAGAACTTCAGAATATGGAATCATAACAGTTCCAATTTTATTAGTAAAATCTTTGATATTTATTCTATATTTTCTTCCATAATATAATTGAGGATCTTTAATTAGCAATTCAGCAGTATTAGATGGAGTATTTAAAGTATAGAATAATTTAGAAGTGATAGGTGTTTCTGTACCAGTTTCAGAGTTAACTTCTAATATAGAAATATATTCTTCAATAGGTTTTTGAGGATCTGCCATTTCAGTATCAAATTCAATAGCTAATAAAGTTGTATCTTTAGCAGTTGGTTCTTTGTTAATTAAATTAATAACTCTAGGTGGATCAGCTATTACAGTTACAGGAAGAGTTTGTTCATTAGTTTTATATCCACAAGCATCTGTTATAGAGCCAACAGTTATTTCTGTAGGACCAAGGTCTAAAGCATCTTGAAGTTTAAATTTACCTATAAGCTTGTTAAAATTAATATCTGTTCTACTAACAAATTCAAGATCTTTGTCATTTAGCATTAATTCAAAATCTCTAGTTTCATGACCTAAACAAAGGATAGGTTTGTCAAATGTAATTTCAAAATCTGTTCTAGATAATGATTTAATAGATACTACTGTAGCTTTTTTAGCATCTTTTAATATAGGAACAGTTTTTGAAACTATTGGGAAATTATTACCAGTTGCATCTTTAATTCTAGATTTATTAGTGTATCCAGGGAAAGTTTTAGCATAATTTATAATTAATTCGTGAGTGTCTCCTGTTGGAAGACTGTATTTAGAAAATTCAATTTCAAATCTTCTATTATCATCAGATACATGAATTTCTGTATCTTTTGAAGCAAAATATCCTAGCCAATCTAAAGGTGTAGTAGTTGGTGCATAAAGTGTACCTTCATCATCGCTACCAAAATATCTGAAATAGAAATTTATTAAAACAGAACTTGCAGTTTCACTAAGACTAAATGGAGATGAATAAAGTACAATCCCGGTTGTTTTAATTGAATCGCTTTTACTATGAGTTACACTAGTAGGAGTTGTTAAAGTATAATAGTTAGTCACACCCGTACCTTTTACAGGAGATATATCGGTAAGATTTGTTATAGTATTTCCTGTAACTTCACCAGAAGAATTAACTTCTAAATAGGTATTTGTTTCGGTCTCTATAGCAAATTTATAGATAGCAGGTTGAATAGTACACTCTAAGATTTTCTTACCAGCATAACTAGAATTATTTCCAACAGGGTTTATATATACATCTTTAAGGATTGTTGAGCTAGAATTTAATCTATCTATAGCAAAGTCAAAACTACTTCTAAGATTTTGTACTGGTTCATCAAATAAAATTTCTATGATTCTGTCACCATATGCAGTAACATTTACATTATTAGTTATTAATGCATCAGGTTCAACAGTTGTGTCAATTGTCACTGTTGTTTCAGTTAGGTCGGCATCTGTTAGTTTTATAAAGTAGTTATCATTTAGTTTTGCAGATGGTACTGCAATTTTTAAAGTTCTATTAAACTCATCATATTTAGTAGAATTATAGACAACATCAGTTTTCAATTCTGTAAAAAACTCATCAGTTACATCTATTTTTGTGTCTTCAGTGAAGCCTTTTTCGTGAGCTAGATTTACGTACATGATATTATCAATTCTTCCAACAAATATAGCAGTTGGGGCTTTAATTGTTTCTTCCATAATAGAGAAACCTCCTTGTAAATCTTTTTAATCAATAATTATAAGAAATCTATTAAAAACTTAAGTTTCTACTCAATTTAACATAGGGTGAAGTTAAGACCTTATCAAATTTTTCGATTATAATCAAATATAAGTAATTTAAAAATATAAATAAGCTAATAGTAGGTTTTCTTATACTTTATAGTATGAGGGAATGAATTTTGTGTGATTAAAAATAACTTAACCTATTAAAATTATTTTTTATATTAAAAGATACAAATAAAATACAAATATTTGTAAATTTAAGTTAATTAAATTAAAAAATATTATATAATAGTAATACAGGAAGTTTTTTTGATTTAAAAAGTATTTGATATTATAGATGGGGTGATATTAGGTGAGAGAATTAGTTAATGGCTACGAAGTAATAAAGGCTTTTAATAATAATGTTATATCTATTAATTATGAAGGAAAAGAAAGTATACTATTTGGAAAAGGTATAGGATTTGGGAAAAAAGTTGGGGATGTTTTAGAAAAAGGAACCAAGTTTGAAAAAATATTTTTTATTGAAGACGAACAAAATATTAAAAATTTTAATGAGCTTGTGAACAGAAATGATTCAGATTTTGTTGGGCTTTGTGAGGAGCTAATTTATGATATTTCAAATAAACTTGAAGAAGAGTTAAGTGAAAATATTCATATAAGTTTAATTGACCATATATCAGCAGCTTTAAAGAGATTGGCTGATGGGGAGGAGATAGAAAATCCATTTTTAGTTGAAATAGAAACTCTTTACCCCGTTGAATTTGAACTAGCACAAGAACTAGCACAAAAATTAGAAGATAAAAGTGGAATTTTTATACCAGATGGAGAGGCTGGATTAATAGCTCTTCATATACACTCAGCAAGAAATAATGGGAAATTATCTAATACTATTAGATATGCCTATATAGGAAACTCAGCAATAGAAACTATAGAGGATGCTTTAAATATAGAAGTGGATAGAAAAAGCCTAGATTATGCTAGATTTTTAACGCATTTAAGATTTGCAATGGAACGTATATCAAAAAACATAAAAGTGGAAAATGATTTTTTAGATCTTATAAAAATTAAATATAGAAAATCATATAAGGTTTCAAAAGAAGTAGCTAAGATAATAGAAGAATCATTAAATAGAAAAGTTAATGATGATGAGGTAGCGTATATAGCAATGCATATTCAAAGGTTTGTAAAAAGTTATAAGGACAGAGTAAAATAGTATATTATTTTACTAGATTTAGAATTGAGAATGAGAAAAGCATGTCCAAAGTAAGACATGCTTTTATTTATATCTTAGTTTATTAATTTTTATAATTAACTATAGGATCAACTCCAGCGCTAACAGTTTTACCTATTATAGGTGAAATTCCCTTAACTACGTCTGGGTTAGTAATTAAAACTGGTGTTATAAGTGATAGTCCTTCATTTTCAATAAAAGTTCTATCTATTTTTATAATAGGAGTACCAGCAGTAATTTGTTGACCTGCTTCTACTAATCTTTCAAAGCCCTTACCATCAAGAGAAACAGTATCTATTCCTATATGAACTAATAATTCAACTCCATTTTCTAAAGTCATAGCAAATGCATGATTTGTTTTAAATATTAGACTAAGTTCACCATCACAAGGAGCAACAATTGTATCTCCTGTTGTCTCTATAGCAACACCATCTCCGGCCATTTTTTGAGAAAAAACAGGATCAGGTACATTCGCTAAGTCTATTGTTTTACCATCTATAGGTGCTATTAATTTTAACTCTTTTTTTAAAAATCCAAACATATTATTTTCCTAGTATTTATAAAGTAGCTAAACGCTAGGAATTTCACATCCTTTCACACAATATTTATATTAGTTTTTAATTTTACGTATAAAAAAAGGCATAAGTATCCCGAAAGAACTTATGCCTGACTAAACAGTAACACGTCATAATCAGTATATAATAATTAGGAGCTTTTGTCAAATAATTTAAAGGTGGATAAAAGTGGATTTATGTACTGATAACTCTAATATTATGTGGATATAATATGCTAAAAATACCTATTGGCATATAGGTAAATGTAATAATAATCTAAGATATAATTTATTAAAAAGTTTGATTTAAAAACTCTAGTACGAGAAGAAGAAGATATATTTGAAGGTGCAGGATTAGTAACAAAAGCAGGAATTACTGTAAGTAATGCGGTATATTGAGTCGAACAGCAAATGGTATATTACAAGCAATAGGTAGAAAAGAAAATATAGAAGTATTAGATAATTGTGTAATTCGATTAAGATTTAAACTTAAAGATGTTACACTAATGTATGAAATAGTTATAAAAGGGTTTGAATCAAAAGGAATAATGAAGTTAGGATCAAATAATGTACAAGTAATAATGAGGACAAAAGAAGATAGGATAGCATATAGAATGAAAGAGATAGGTACAGGTAAAATTAAAGTTGATGATACCACAATTGAAGAAGAGGTTAAAACAAAATCTAAAAAAGAAGGTATCTCTATAGGAGGAAGAAATACTGATAGTAATGTGGAAAAGAAAATATAGAGGTATTAGATAATTGTGTAACAAGACTAAGACTTACACTTAAAGATGTATCTAAAATTGATAAAGT
>JBOFRC010000394.1:0-3071 GCA_051650825.1 Sarcina sp.
CTCCAGCTACACCAGCGTTTAATGCAAATGAACCAGTATGAGTAAAGCAGTCTAAGACATCTTTATCTTTACATATTCTATGCATAGCAGCTCTGTTTTCTTTTTGATCTAGGAAGAAACCAGTTTTTTGTCCGTTTTCAAGATCTACTATATATTTAACTCCATTTTCAGTTATTTCTATATCTGTATCAAATGGATCTGTTAAGAAACCTTTAGTTTGTTCTAGTCCTTCAATTTCTCTAGTTTTGATATCACTTCTTTCATATATTCCCTTAGCACCAAATTCATTAGTAAGGATATCAACTATGATATTTCTATATTGATCCATTCCAAGAGTCGAAATTTGTACTACATAGTAATCTTCAAATTTATCAACTGTAAGCCCTGGTAAGAAATCAGCTTCTCCAAAGATAAGTCTGCATGATGAAGTATCTATTACAGTTTTTCTATAATCATAAGCATCTTTAAATCTTTTAATAAAGAAATCTCTATTTATTTCCTCGTTAATATTTCTAGTCATAAGTCTTATAGTTATTTTACTTTGGTCATTTATATAACCTTTTCCTATAAAGTATTTTTTATGATTATAAACTTCGACTATGTCTCCATTTTTATATTCACCTTCGTATTCATTTATTTCATCTGTATATATCCAAGGTCTCCCGTTTTCAGCTTTTTTATTTTTACCTTGATGTAAATAGAATTTGCTTAGCATAAAGATTCTCCTTTGTTTTTTATTAAAATATACTTAGACAAGTATAACATAATAAAGGAAATAACAAGTATAAAATTATTAGCTTATATTAATAAAAGTTTAATATAATAAAAATTTTAGTATACTTTAAAAATCAAACTTGTATAAATTTGAGATATAACGTAATATTTAAATAGGAGTAGAAATATCTAATAACAAAAATAGAATTATTTTGTAAATTTTGTTTTATATAAGATTATAATTTTAGATATTTACTATAACAATCTAGACTAGATTTTATCTAGAGATAAATTAGAAAGGTGTGTATTATGTTTTTATCAATAAAAAAGGGTGATAGTTTAGTTTTAGTATTAGAAGCAAGTGATGCAGTAGTTGCACATATGTATGCTGCTTTAAGAGAGTCATATGATGATTTAACATTAAATTTATCGTTTAATAGACCAATTGGTGTAGTTTATACAAATGTAGTAGAAATTATACGAGAACTTGAAAAAGCAGCAGGAGTAGTTTATGCAGATTCTATTCAATATGAAAATTCTAGTGAATTAGTAGAAGATGAGATAATCATAAATGGTATTGATGAAGAAATAGCGCAAATAGAAGAAGCTTTACATATTGAAAATATAGATGATACTGAAATAACTGAAGAAATTGAAGAACCTATAAGTTTTGAAGAAGAAGCTGAAACTGTAACGATAGAAGAAAATCCCATTATAGAAGAAAAAGAAGAAGAGATTCAGATAGAAGAACATGTAGTAGACAAGCCTGTAGTTGAAGAAGTACAAGTTAAAAAAGCTCCTATGAGTTCTAATGATAGAATGCTTGAAGCTATTAAAGAACAACAACGAAACGAGCCTTTACTTGAACTAGAAGGCGATAAGGTTAATACTTTAGTATATAGAGAGCATCTTTTAAATTATATGAAGCTTGGATTTACAACAAATATGTTAAAGAAAAAAGTTAAGGAATGTAATGATACAGCAGAACAAGCAAGATTATTTACGTTCTGTGATAAAGTTGAGAGAAGAACTGAGGAATATGAAGCTAAATTTAAGAAGATTGGACTTACAACAGCACAAATTCATACTTTTAGAATGGAAGTTATAAGAGAAGTTAAAAAATATGCTGATGATAGTATAAGAGAAGTCTGTGAGTATCTTAATAGTTTATATTCATTAAGTGATAAACTTATGGAAAATTTAAAATAAGAAGTAAGGAAGAGCATCTTGTTTAGATGCTCTTTTTTTGCCTTATAATATAGAATTTTCTATTTAATAATTAAATAACCTTAAAATTCTGAGTTCACATAAAACTAGTATTGTTATATAATAAAATTGTGAATAAAGTATGTATTTAATGAATTAAATATTAAAACAATAGATAGATAGCTAAGGAGGAGAATATGAAAGTTGGATTAGTACTATCAGGAGGCGGAGGAAAGGGAGCATATGAATTAGGTGTATGGAATGCACTTGGTGAATTAGGTCTTCAACAGTATGTAGAGGTAATTTCAGGGACATCAATAGGTGCTTTTAATGCTGTGCTATTTGCGCAAAATGATCCTGATAAGGCTGTAGCGTTATGGGATGAAGTTAGTATGGATAAATTAATACCATTAACTAAGTTTCAATTACTTAGAAAGGGTTTGGCTTTAGCTTTAGGAGCAAAGACTATGAATTTCACTAAAAAACATATGAAAAATAGATGGGATAGTGTAGGAAGTGCACCAAAAGATGGTGTTATGGATATGATAAATAAATACTTAGATATTGAAAAAATGAAATCTACAGGAAGAATTTGCTATGCGGCTTGCACAGAAATTCCTGATTTTACACCAAAGTATTTTAAACTTAATGATTACACGACAGATGAAGCAAGAAGTATAGTTATGGCATCAGCAACTTTGCCTGTAATATATAAGAGTTCAGAAGTTGAGGGGAAAAAATATTTTGATGGTGGAATTGCTGATAATACACCGATACAACCAGTGTATGGTGAAGGCTGTGATTTAATAATAGTTGTCTTATTATCTAAGGATGATACTATAGATAGAAGTTTATATCCTAATGCGAGAATTATAGAAATAGCACCTAAAACAGATGATGAGGGTGTTATAAGTGGTACTTTAAATTTAGATGGGGAAGCTAAAAGAAAAAGAATAAAAAATGGATATAATGATACAAAAGCTTTATTAGAACCTATTATGTATATGGCACAAAGAGATTACACATTGCAATTTGAAAAAAAACATCCTAAAATTGTTAAATTAATAAGATTTATTAATAAATTTAGAAAAGAAGAAAAAGTACTTGTATAAATTTGATTAAAAAATTGTTAATAAAAAATGTAAATAATT
>JBOFRC010000395.1:0-2325 GCA_051650825.1 Sarcina sp.
CATTAAAACAAATTCTGCCACAGGTGAGAGCCTCAGTGGAACGTGATTAGGTATTTTACTCTACAGTACATGACAACTAACCCCAACACTTTTACACTTGATAAAAGGCTCCATCACACCCTGAATCATTTCACTAAAAGATACAAAGGTGCATTGTCATATTGTAAACATGAATCAGTGACATTTATATAAAAAGACATATTTCACATTAAGTCATACAGGCCCACAGGTACAAAAATAATTACATTCTATATTGCATAATAGATTTAACAAAAATAAAAATCTCTAGATGAATATTTTTATAGCTGGTTATTGTTGTGTCTCATCTTTTCAGACAGTATAATCTGAATCTTCACCAACAGGAACTACAGGGTTTCTCTGGATCAGAGCTGCATTCCTGGATCTGAGCTCTGCAGAGAGAGACAAAGTCATCATACTGTGTGAGCGAGAAACATACATGTGGTCACGTCCTCTTACACAAACATGCTGTACTTACTCAGTCACTTCCTTGCAGTTATATTTAATTCCTTTATCCAGTTCTTTCTGTAAATCCTTTAAAGATGCATTTGTGCAGTTTGTCCTGAGGAGGATACACAAAACATGACTTTAGGATCAATTCTCCCAGTATAAGTTTGTCTTTCTGCAAATTTGTGTGTTGTGCCCCCCAAATTAGCCACTGTGGAAAAATATACAGAACATTTCTGTGCTTGTCACATTCAAATTTAACCAAAAAATGACAATAGTGTTGCAGAAGCCTTGTGAATAAGGAGAAAATCTTACACAGAGTTCTTCTCTGTGACCAGAACAACAGTCAGGCTTCCTATCCTGGTGGAGTTGAACCGCTTCACCTCGATGCTCCCAAAAATACTGACAACGAAATAAAAAAGAAGAATTTAGAGAGATTGCATGAAATCAACAGAGTACATGAACAGCAGATAAGCTTCAAAGTGGAGTATACATTTATACTTCTAAGGTTCACAAGTTATGTCATGGAAAAACCTACAGTAAGGGACAAATGGGCTAAAAGGTGAAGACAATAAAAAAAAACTATAATAACACGTGAGGATTTAAGGCTAATTTGATACAAGACTGTTGCTCACTCTCAATTTTAGAAAACCATTTACAGCATATTGTAAGTAATCCACAAAATCAATCAATGCAAAGAAATGCAAATTGTTGTGACTGTTGGCTGAATATTAAAATAAGGTGTGGGGAGGTCAGGGTAGCAAATGGCCACCTATATAAACCTACAATATAAAGAACTTGTGTTTTGGTTCTTGATTTCAATTGTACAGAACAAATTGCATGTTTCAAACCACTGAGTGACTCAGTGTTACTAACATCCTCAGAGTCTTCCTTAGAGACAAGATACTGTAAATATATGGAGACTTCAGCTGAAACGATTAGTCGAATGACAGAAAAATACTCTGAAGCTGATAACCTATTAATCATTTAAGTCATTTTTCAAACATTCCCTAAAGGATTTGCTGCTTTCTCATGTATTAGTAGACTGAATGTCATTAGCTTTTGGGGTGTTGGTCTGACATAACAAGCTATCTGATGACATCAACTTCCGCTTTAAGGAAATTTTTATTGACATTTTATTGACTCAACGATGACTTGAGAAAATAATCTGCAGATTATTGTTAGTTGTAGCCCAACACGAGACTGCAAAGTTTGTGGAGATGATGTCCATTAGGCGAAGCTTTACTGTTTGATTTACAGCAAAAGTAAAGAAAGAGACAGCGACCACCATGTCTAGAAGAATTTGCCCTGCTCCATGTCTAACCAAAGAGGAAAGGGATATGCATTGCAATTACAGCTTTCAGGACCACATTAAAGATGTGGAGGCAAATAATGAAACTGCAGACAATCAGGACCTCATAACAAATAGCACATTTTTTTTACTAAATGGGTAAAAATGAGCCTTATGTGTGTCTCTCTTGTGCTGTTGGTTACCAGATTACAACACAGATGTGACAAAGATGCACATGAAGAGTATGAAGATCTGATTAAAGTGCTGCTACTGCGGCAGACTTATATAATATTGCTTTAACCGCACTTGCTGACATCTTTAGTGCGTCACTGTCAACCTGTTTGGTTGCATGAACTAACATTAGAAAAGGGATATTTCTTCTCTTACTGTTCTCACTAAAGTCATGAAAGAAGGGCAGAGCAACTTACCTTGAAGGACTGAACGGTGTGGTGATGGATCCGTTTAGCATTGCTGTGACATCACCACAGGCATTATCTGCAAACTACCGACATAAAGATGACGTTAGACACTATCGGACTGTTATTTTGCTTGCTTAAGTTATATTTCTT
>JBOFRC010000396.1:0-14349 GCA_051650825.1 Sarcina sp.
TAGATAAAAATTTAAAGTTAGATTTAAATAATATAAAAGAGAGATTTACTAAATGGCTAAATGTAATAAATGATTATAAAGAATATAATTTTTTATTACAGGGTTAGAAGTTTAGTTTAATGGTAAATGGTAAAACTATCTAGAAATTCTAGATAGTTATTTTTTTAGATATTTAATTTATATAAGTTTATAAATGGTGATTCAGTTTCTATACGATTAAGTAAATCAGCTTCTATTAGAATATCTAAAAATTCATCAATAGAATCAACAGGAGTTTGTGTGAATTTGCAAAGTTTTAATAAATCAAAACTTTGATACTCATCAAAAGTTAAGATACATTCTAGTAGCATTAAAATTTTAAAGATTTTATCATCTACATCACTAAGTTTTACTAAAGCTAGTTCGTTTAATTTTATTAATTTTGTATTATGTTCCATAACATCTCCAAGTAATAAGTGTTCTTACTTTATATTTATGAGAAGAGTTTTTCTTTTGTGAATTTTCAAAAAAATTAAAAACTTAAAAAAAAATATTCCTTTTAAAGGATAAAGTTTATAAAAATAAATAAGAATTTTAAGAAGTTATTAAAAATATAAAATAGATAAGAGAGAAAAAGAATAAATTTTGAACAGAGGGTTAATTTTTGGAGAAGAATAAAAAAACTGTCGAAAAAAAGTATATAATAAAAATGAAAAGAAAATCAAATAGATAAATTTTTGAAAAAGAATATTATCTAAGGGGAAAAGGATATTTCACTTTCTAGTTGTAATATAGGAGGTTTTAATATGATCATAGCGACTATTTGGTCTCTATCTATAATAATGTTGATATTATTTAGCATTGCAGGAATTGCTTTGTTCTACAGAAATGGAAAGTTTGCAAAAAGAGCACAAACATTTAGTATCATTGTTATATTTGCTATAGTTTTATCTGTTATAGCATATATATCTATGCCATCTGAATTTATTTTTGATAGAATAATCGCATTAGTAGGTGGGATTGCAGCGATTGTTGCATTAATTATTAAAGGAAAAATGTTTTTTGCTTCTAAGGTAATACTTATGGTATCTATGAGTATTAATATGGTAATTGCATTGATATAAAGGTAAACGAAAAAAGTTTAGGGTGTTAGTCCCTAAACTTTTTTGTTTTTGATTATTTTATTTGATAAATATAGATTCAAATAAATGTGATATAAACTTTTACAAAATTGATAAAATAAATATGGATACTAAAAAAATATTAAAATAAGTAAATGAATTTAATAAAATATTGGCTAAAATAATAAAATGTTTTAATTTATTATTTTGTGGTAAATTATATAAAGGACTAATATGTAATAATTTATTTTATTGAAGATTTTAGTAGTATTAGTTTGAATAGAAATAACAAATTAAACAAAGGAGAAGAAATATGATAGAGATTAAAAATATAGTGAAAAAGTATCAAATGGGAAAGGATATAATAGTAGCACTAAATAATGTATCTTTAACTATAAATGAGGGCGAATTTTTAGCTATAGTAGGACCATCAGGTTCAGGGAAATCTACAATGATGCACATTATAGGTGGTTTAGATACACCTAATGAGGGAAATGTATTATTTGATGGAAAAGATATAGCTAAATATAGAGATAAGGAAATGGCGAAATTTAGAAATAAAGAAATTGGTTTTGTATTTCAAGCTTTTAATCTTGAAAATACACAAACTGCTCTTGAAAATGTTATGATGCCACTTATTTTTTCTGGTATGTCAAAAAAAGAGAGAAAAGAAAAGGCTTTAAAAGCTTTAGAACAAGTAGAACTTGCGCATCTTGCAAAGCATAAGCCAAGTGAAATGTCAGGAGGACAAAGACAAAGAGTTTCTATTGCTAGAGCTTTAGTTAATGACCCGAAAATAATATTTGCAGATGAGCCTACAGGAAATCTTGATTCAAAGACTGGTGAGAATATAATGGATTTATTTCATGCGTTAAATGCAAAAGGATATACTTTTATAATGGTTACTCATAATCAAGAAGAAGCGAATAAGGCAAAAAGAGTAGTACAAATAAAAGATGGAAATATAATAAGCGATTCTTTAAATGAGGAAGTGGTATAAGTTGAAAGTTTCTGATAATGTATCAATGGCATTTAGAGATTTAAATAGAAGAAAAAAGAGAACATTTTTAACTTCTCTTGGTATTATAGTTGGAACTGTTCTTATAATTTTAATGGTTTCTCTAGGTATGATGATTAAAGGATTTTTGGTCGATACAATAGATAGTGGGGGAAGCACTAAAAATATAACAATAAGTTCTATTAAGGCGGGAGCTAAAACGCCAGATGATCCTAAGACAATGGCTAAAGAAATGCCACTTTGGTTGAAAGAAAACTTTAAACCTCTTAATAATAACTTATTACAAGAAGTTTCTAAAATTAAAGACGTAGAAGCTATTAAAGCTAGTATTGGTGGAACACTTGCGAAAATTGATTATGATGGGAAAATATATTATGGGAATTTCCCTATAATTGGTTATGATACTAACTATAGCACATACTTTGATACAGATGTTAATAATGCAAAAAGTGCATCAAAAAATAAAAATTTTGAGCCAATTATAGCAGGACAAAATTTAAAAGCATCTGATAAGAATTCAATAGTAATAGGTGAGAGTCTTTTAAGTAAGATAGGAGTTACAAATCCTAGTACTATTATAGGGAAAAATATTAAGTTCGAAATTGATAATATAGATGGAAAAGCTGTTAAACCTTTAGTTAAAGAATTTAAAGTTGTAGGTGTAGAAAGTAAGTATATGCCAGATGGAAATAAATTCGTAATGGATTCACAAGATGCTAGTCAAATAGTAGGATTCTTACAGTATACAAGTGAATTTATGAAAACTTATGGATATAACTCTGTTAGTGTCGAGGTAAATAATATTAATAATATGCAAAGTGTACAAAATGCGATTACTAATATAGGTTATAAAAATACTTCTGATTCACAAAAAACAGCACAAATAAATAAAAATTTCAATGATATTTTACTTGTTCTAGCTATTCTTGGAGTTATAGTTTTAATAGTAGCTGGTATAGGTATCATTAATACTATGATAATGGCAGTTACTGAAAGAACTAAGAGCATAGGGGTTATGAAATCAGTTGGGGCTAATAATGCAGATATACGTAGTATATTTCTTTTTCAATCTGGTGCAATTGGACTTGTTGGGGGAGTTATAGGATCGGTTATAAGTGTTATTTTATTTAAGCTCATAAGTATGGGAATAGTGCATATGTTGTCAAAGCAAGGGCAAGCGGTGAATTTACTGACTTCTGTTCCATGGTGGTTAGTTGTTGTAACAATATTATTCTCAGTTATAGTTTCTGTTTTAGCAGGAGTATATCCAGCAAATAATGCAGCTAAATTAGACCCTATAGAGTCTTTAAGACAATAGGAAGGAGACAAAAGATGAAGATAACAGATGGTATTTCTATTGCAGCTAGAGATGTGAATAGAAGAAAGTTAAGAAGTTTATTAACTATAATAGCTATAGCCGTTGGTACTTTGCTATTAGTTTCGATGCAAAGCTTAGGAGACACTATAAGTAATACAACTGCTGAATTTATATCAAGTTTTGGTAATATGAACCAGGTTATGGTATTACCACAAAAATATAGCCCAGAAAAATCAGGAGCAGCTGTTCAAGAACAAATGGGTTCTAGTAGTCCTGGATTTTTGCCATATACAGCTAATAAACAATTGAATCCAAAACAAGAAGACAGTTCTAAAACAATTACGGATAGTACTCTTGAACAAATTAGTAAAATTAAAAATGTACAAAGTATAGCAGCATATGGTGCTACGAAGGCAACTTCAATAACTATTGATGGTGTTCATGATGAGGGATTAAATCCTCTAATTTTAGGATATAACAGAAATTATAATTATACTGCTGAGGAAGAAATAGTAGCAGGTCAACCACTTGATGGAAAAGGAGATCAATTTCTTATAAATGAAAGTTTATTAAAACAAATGGGAATAACAGATTATAATTCAGTTATAGGTAAAAATTTTAAAATTAATGTAAGTCTTCCAAAAGAAATGGGAGTAAATATGCCACCTTTAGTGATAAGTGGTACAGTTAGAGGAGTTTATACAGAGCCTAACTCATATTACCCAGGTAATATAATAACTTATGAAAATATCATTAATAAAATAAATGCTTATTATAGTGGAAAATCAGTGAATGAGACGGGAAATAGTTATTCTACTGTTTTGATAAATGTGAAAAATCAGTCAGTGATACCAGGAATTAATGATGTTGTAAATAAAAACTTAGGTTATACTACTTTTAGTCTTGGGGAGGTAATTGGTATAGCCAGTGTATTTACAGGATTTATAAAAACTATATTAGATTTAGCAGCAATAATTGTAATTGTAGTAGCTAGTATAGGGCTTATTAATACTATGACAATGACTATACAAGAAAAGAAAAAATGGATCGGTATTATGAGGGCTTTAGGAGCCACTAAGAATAATATTAGACTAATATTCTTAACTCAGTCTATAATCCTTGGGATAATTGGGGGAATTGCTGGTGCAATTGTTGCGGTTATAGGGATTGAGATTATTAATGTGATTTTAACGAATATAGGGAAAGACTTCCACATAGTAGTTACTTTTGGAAATGCATTCTTTGGATTTATAATAGCAGTTATTGTTGCTATTATAGCAGGGCTTATTCCATCAAGTAGAGCTGCTAAGTTAGATGTAGTTGAAACAATAAATGAAGAATAGTTTTTAAAGTGTAAAAGAAATGTTAATCATATAAATGGGAAAGAAGTTATAATTTATCTTAAATTATGGCTTCTTTTTCTATAAAAAGAAATTTAAAGAATTGTTTTTTAGACAGGGGGCAATATAAGAATATAATTTAAACTTAATATAAAAAAGTGAGGTAGATGTAAAATGGATAAAAATATATTTAACGTAGAAAAGTCAGCGATGGTAGTAATTGATTTACAAGCTGGAATTGCTAAAAGAGAAGGATTAAAACCTTATTCAGGAATGCAGGTTGTAGAGAATACAATTAAAATGGTAAAAGCTTTTAGGGAGAAAGGTGGAGAAGTATTTCTTATAAGAGTAAGTAGTACTGGTGGAGATGGTTTAAAACCTATTTTAGATAATAATACTGTATTTCCATATAAAGAGGGATGGGATGTTTTATTACCAGAGCTTACTAGTATAGAAGGAACAAGAGTTATAACAAAAAGACAATGGGGAGCTTTTTATGGAACAGAACTTGAACTTCAATTAAGAAGAAGAGGAATAGATACTATAGTTTTATGTGGAATAGCTACAGGAATAGGGGTTGATACTACAGCAAGAGAGGCATATCAAAGAGGTTTTAATCAAATTTTTGTAAGCGATGCTATGACTGGAATTGTTGAAGGTGAACAAGAGTATGTACTAAATACAATATTCCCAAGACTAGGAAGAACAAGAACAACAGAGGAAGTTTTAGAGTATTTAAAATAAAAAAATACATAAGCTAAAAAGGTGAAGGAGGAGTAAGTATGGATGAGAATGATAAAGAGTATGACTATAAAGGAAAACATTTTTATAAAACTATATGGTTTTGGGTTTTAGTGGTTATACTTATAGTGCTTTTAGCTGGAGCTGTGGGATATGCTTATAAAAGTAATGAAGAGAAGCAAGAGGGAACTGCAATTAAAAATATACAAAAGGCAGCTGTAACATCTGAGATTATTGCAAATAACAATAAAGCAGAGGCTAAAATTGATAATAGTAGTGCTAAGGATGCTACTTTAAATTCTGGGACATATACAGTTGGTTCAAATATATCTGAAGGTAGATATATGATAGAGACTACTGGAAGTGGAAAAATTGCTGTCAAAGATAACAGCGGAAATGTTGTCGAAGAACTTAGTGTATCTGATGGGGCGAGCAAAATTCCTATGAAATCTGTTATGGTACTTGAAAAAGGAGAAACTTTAACAATAAGTGGTTTAAGTAATGTGAAGTTTACACCATATACACCTCACTATCTATCAATTCTTAATCAAGGTGTATATCAAGTAGGAACAGATGTGAAGCCAGGAGAATATAAAATAGAAATTCCATCTGGAAATGGTATAGTTACTATAAATAATAGTTTAGGAACACCGGTTTTAAATGAAATGCTAACAGGGCAAGGAGTTCAAACTGTTGAAATGAACTTAGTCAATGGATATACTATTTTAGTAAATGGAGTAAATGGTGTTAAATTAACACCTGCTAAGTAATAATTTTAAAAATAGAAAAACACATCATCTAATGAGTTTAGATGATGTGTTTTTCTATTTAAATAAATTCATATTTTGATTCATACAATCATTTACAGCTTTATAACTTGCTTGAACAGTTTGTAAAAGTTTAGCTACCTGTGATTTATTAGGATTTTTTGCTGTAACAGCTGTATTGTAAGCTGTAATATCATTAACAAAAGTAGTGTTCTTAGTTTTTAAATCAGTTAAGAATAAAGATTCATTTCTTACATCTGATGAATTAAGTTTACTTGCCATAGCTGTTAAGTTATTATTTAATGCAGTTATTGCGTTCTCTGAATCAGGTGCAATATTAACAATATTATTACTATCCATTGAGAGATATAAATTTTGATTATATCTAAATAGATTAGTTAATATTTGATATTGTTTTTGTTTATAATCTAGAATAGAACCTGGTGTAGTTTGGTCATTTACATTTGGTGTTGCACTTGTAGTATTGTTTGTAGCTACTGGTGCAGGTGGTGTAACAACAGGTGATGTATTCTTCTTGTTTGCTGATAATAGATTGAAAAATATAATAATAGAAAGAATTATAACTACTAAAATTATTATATTTCTAATTAATATAAAAGGATTAAACTTAGTTTTTTTTATTTTTTTCTTTTGTTTACTTTTCATAATTCCTCTTCACTTTATATTAGATATTGAAATTTGAATATTTCACTTTCAATTATATATTATAAAGAAAAAAAAGAAACTATTTATGGGAATAATACATAGAAAGTTTCTATCTTTTTAAGTTCTTTAATTTTATATTTAATAGAATTTTTATCTTAGATAGAGAATTTACAATATTTTTATTTTAAAATTATATATACAGGATATAATTCTATTTTTTAACAAAAAAATAGATGGGTTTTTACCCCATCTATAATTATGCTATTCAAAAAATTCTTTATCTAATGTAATAATACAGTTGAAGTTTGGATGTTGTGATTCTATTTTAGATTTTATAGAATTTATAATTTCATCATCTGATATTAAATTTTTAGATTTATTTCCATCAACAACTATATCAAATCTAAGATCAGTTCTATCACTACATTCAATTATTCTAAAATCATGCATTGATTTTAAAACAGGATTATATTCTACCATTTTAGTAATTTCCTCTTTTATTAGTGCACTTTCTCCATTTGCAATATAAAGAGGGTCCATGTGAATAGTAAGATATAAATTATATTTTTCTGAAATTTCTCTCTCAGCTTGGTCAACTATATTATGCATATCTATAATGTTTACATCAGCAGGAAATTCTATATGTATTGAGGCCATAGCACGTCCTACTCCATAATTGTGAATCATTAAGTCGTGAACATTAGTTATATTAGGGAATGTTAATAAATACTCAGTTAAGTTTTTTACGAGTTCAGGATCTGGTGCCTCTCCAAGTAGTGAACTTATAGTTTCTTTTAAAAGAGATATTCCTGTATAGATAATGAATAGTGAAACAAGAGCTCCGACATAAGCATCTATAGGAAAGGTTGTGAATTTTGCTGCTAAAAATGAAATAGCAACACAACTTGATGTAAAAACATCTCCAAATGCATCCATTCCAGAAGCTTTGATAGCAGAAGATTTAATCTTTTTGCCTATATTATTATTGAATAATCCTAGCCATAATTTTATTATAATTGTTCCTAAAAGAAGTATAAAAGGAATTACTTCAAAAGTTACAGGTGTAGGATTTATAATTCTCATTATAGAAGTTTTTAAAAATTCAAGTCCAACTAAGATAACCATAAACGAAACTATGAAAGCAGAAATATATTCAGCTCGTCCATGTCCAAATGGATGTTCTTTATCAGCTGGTAAAGTTGAAATTTTAAATCCTACTATTGTTATTACTGATGACAGTACATCAGAAAGATTGTTAAATGCATCAGCTGTTATAGCAATACTTCCTGTTAGAAATCCTATAGAAAATTTAACAATGAAAAGTATAATATTGGAAACTATTCCTACAAGACTTGCTAGATAACCGTATGCACTTCTAACTTTTTCATTAGAGATGTTTGTACTATCTTTAACAAAAAGTTTTACTAGTAAGTTAGAAATCATAAAAACGAATCCTCCACATTTATTTTATTATATTTAAGTATTATAACATAAATATCATGGGATATTATGAAAAAATCTAAATGTAAATTTATTAAATAAATTGAAAAAATATATAAATTTTGGAAAAAATAAGACGATAAATGTTATAATATTATAGTGTAACCAAATTGTAATCATTTAGAGGGGTAAAAATATGAATAATAATAAAATAAAAGCTATTTTAATGTCAGCATTAATTTTGTCGGGAACTATGCTAGATGGGACTTTAGCTATGGCAGAAAATAATACAGTAGATATTCCGACAAATGGGGGAATTGAACAACAGATAAATGAAAAATCAACGCCGGTTATAAATGGAATCAAAGTAAACAAAAGATTAATAGATATAAATTATTCAAAGGGAGTAACTATAGTTCCGAAATACATAGTAATACATGACACTGATAACAGAGCAGCAGGGGCGGATGCTATGGCGAATAGAAACTATTTTGCAAATCATCCTAATGCAAATGCTTCAGCACATTATATTATAGATGATTCAAATATTGTACAAGCATTGGAAGATACTTGGAAAGGATGGCATGTTGGTGATGGTGGTGCATCAGCCAATATTCATAATGGCAATAGTATAGGAATAGAACTTGCTGTTAACTCAGGAAATAATTTTGATAAAACTACACAGACAGGGGTTGCTTTAACAAGATATCTAATGAATAAGTATGGAATTCCTGCACAAAATGTCGTAATGCATAATCATGCATCAGGAAAAATTTGTTCTAGAATGATGATACAAGATAGACCTAATATGTGGGAAGAGTTTAAATATGCAGCGGCAAAAGGAATGCAAGGAGAATCTTTAATTAATGATGGTATTAAACCTACTGCAAAAGGAAAAATTGTTAACGTTAGCAGTTATCTAAATGTAAGAACAGCTCCAAATGCTTATGCAAGCACATTAGGTAATGTTTATCCAAATAAAATCATGAACATATATGGCGAAGAAAACGGTTATTATAAAGTTGATTTTATGGGTACTAGAAAAACTTATGGTTATGTTAGTAAGGATTATATTAAATTAACAAATGGGGATATAGGAACTCCAGATACGGGAATTCCAGAGGATGTTACTCAAATTAATAAAGATGGTGTAGTTATTAATGTTAATCAAGGATCTTCCCTGAATATGAGAAGTGGGGCAGGAACAAATCATGGAGTAGTAACAACAGTACCAGCAAATGCAAAAGTTAAAGTAAATCATAAAACAAGCAACGGATGGTATAACATAACATATGGTGGAAAAACAGGATTTGTAAGCGGAGACTATATAAAAATAGTTGAAACGTCAGGCGGGTCAGGAGGAAATACTGGGGGAGGAACTACAGATAATAATACACAAATTAATAAAGATGGAGTAGTTATAAATGTAAGTACTACATTAAATATGAGAAGTGGAGCAGGAACAAATCATGGAGTAGTAACAACAGTACCAGCAAATGCAAAAGTTAAAGTAAACCATAAAACAAGCAACGGATGGTATAACATAACATATGGTGGAAAAACAGGATTTGTAAGTGGAGACTATATAAAAATAGTTGAAACATCAGGCGGGTCAGGAGAGTCAGGAGGAAATACTGGTGGAGGAACTACAGATAATAATACACAAATCAATAAAGATGGAGTAGTTATAAATGTAAGTACTACATTAAATATGAGAAGTGGAGCAGGAACAAATCATGGAGTAGTAACAACGGTACCAGCAAATGCAAAAGTTAAAGTAAATCATAAAACAAGCAACGGATGGTATAACATAACATATGGTGGAAAAACAGGATTTGTAAGCGGAGACTATATAAAAATAGTTGAAACATCAGGAGGATCAGGAGAGTCAGGAGGAAATACTGGTGGAGGAACTACAGATAATAATACACAAATCAATAAAGATGGAGTAGTTATAAATGTTAATCAAGGTTCGTCGTTAAATATGAGAAGTGGGTCAGGTACAAATCATAGCATAGTAACAAGAATACCAGCAAATGCAAAAGTTAAGGTGAATTATAAAACAAGTAATGGTTGGTATAACATAAATTATAATGGTCAAACAGGATTTGTAAGCTCAGATTATATTAGACTTGAACAAGGAACAAGCAATGAAGGTATAGGACAAAAAGCTAAAGTGATAAATGTTAGTACAAGCCTTAATGTGAGATCGGGGAGAGGGACTAATTATTCAGTTGTTGGATATTTGAATAAGGATGAAGTTGTGACAGTTTTAGATCATAAAGATGGATGGTATAAAATTGAATATGTAGCTAACGGTAATAAAAAGACAGGATACGTAAAGGACAGTTTTATAAAAATTTTATAATTTAATAAAAGGGTGGAATTTATGAAGAAGAAAGTTATTAATACGTTAATTGCTACTTCTATAGTGACAGGTACAATAGCTAATTCAACAGGGGTTATAGTAAGAGCAGAGAATAATACTATGAATGAAATACAGGATTATAATGGGGCGGATTTAATTAATAGATCTAGTCATTCAGATATTTTTCCTATAAAACATAGTATCATGGGGAATGGAGAAATTTCAAAAGATGCTTTTAAAGCTTTTTTATTAAGCCAACAAGAAAAGTATGGATTTAAATATACTTTAACTTGTAGTTTAGATGAGTGGCTTACAGCAGTTTATGATGAAGCAAGAATAGAAGGGGTAAGACCTGATATAGTAATTGCTCAAGCTATAAAAGAAACAGGATATTTTAAGTTTGGTGGAGAATTGACATATAAAGATAATAATTTTGCTGGTATTGGTGTAACTGGGACATCAGGTGCAAAGGAAAGTTTTCCAACAGCTAGAATAGGTATTAGGGCTCAGGTGCAACATTTAAAGGCTTATGGTTCAACTGATTCGTTAAAGCAAGAATGTGTTGACCCAAGATTTAATTTAGTAACAAGAGGAATAGCACCATCTTTAGAAGAACTAGCAGGAAGATGGGCATATCCAGGGTATAATAGAAATGAGTTTCCATCTTTAGCTGAAGCTGCAAAAAGTAATGCTACTTATGGACAAGAAATTTATAAAATTATAAATCAAGCTAAACCATTTGAAAATGGTAGACCAATAAATCCTGATGTGGAAGAAGATGAGGGGACTGTTAACCCTGAAAAACCTTCAATTCTAGCAAAGGGAAAAGTTGTAGGTATAACAAATAGTCTGAATGTTAGAAGTGGTCCAAGTACTAACTTTAGTAAAATAGGATCTTTATATAATAATCAATCTGTAAATATTTATGAAAAAAAAGATGGATGGTATAAAGTTGAGTATACTACAAGTGGAACAATAAAACAGGGATATGTTAGCTCAAAATATATAGGTATAGTTGAAGATAATAGTTCTAATAATGGTTCTAATAATGGAGGTACACCTGAAAATCCTAATACGGGTTCAGGGATAAGGGAAGGTGTAGTTGTTGGTATATCTAGCAGATTAAATGTTAGAAGTGGAGCAGGAACAAATTATTCAGTTATTACAAGTATATCAAATAATACTAAATTAAAAATAAATTCAGAGCAAAATGGATGGTACAATGTCACGCTACCTAATGGAAAAACAGGATTCGTTAGTGCTAAATATGTTAAAATAAATAATTTGGATTCAGGAACAGGTGGAATTACAGATGAAAAACCTGTTGTAAGTAAAGGAAAAGTAACGGGAATTAGTTCGAACTTAAGAGTTAGAACAGGTCCTAGCACAGCGCATTCAGTGGTAACCTATCTTAGGAATAATGAAACTGTTGAAATTATAGGAGAAGTAGGTGGATGGTATAGAATAAAATCTTCTAAATCAGATTCTGCTTATGTCTCAAAAGATTATATAAAATTGACATAATATATCGAAGTTAAACTAATATAAATGCAGAATAGTTTTTAAGAATTAAATATTATAATACAAGTATAGAGTAAAAGTTTATTTGTGAAATATTTTAGAAATAAATTCAAAAAACTAATAGTAGTTATTATATTAAGAGGTTAAAAGGCAATAAGTAGTATAGCTTATTGTCTTTTTTATAGCTTCAATATTCAACTTAATTTAAGAGAATTATACCACCACAACCGCAGGTAGGTGGCAGAAGAATCGACGAGAATGCAATGGCATGAAAAATATCGAGTATTGACTCGATACTTTCTTTTTATTATTATATACTCAATAATAATAACGGTGTACAGTGTGATAAAATGCTTAAAAACAAGTTTTAGTACATCAAGTGAGTTTTTATTTATAAGCATTCAACTAAGGTATAATATAGCTAATCATATTAATTAGAAAGTTATTGATGTGAAAAAAGATTAAATACAGTGTATAATAATAGATAGGATTTTAAACGAAGAGGTGAACATTATTTTGAAAAAACAAATAGCAAACGAATTAATAGATTTTATATATGAAAGTCCAACAGCTTATAATGCAGTAGAAACATTAAAAGTTTGGCTTCAAAAAGAAAGTTTCAAAGAAATAAAGGCTGAAGATAAATGGTCTTTAGAAGTTGGTGGAAAATATTTTGTAACAAAAAACAATAGTGGACTTGTTGCATTTGAGGTTGGTTCTGGGAATATAGCAGAACATGGATTTAAAATGATAGGCGCACATACAGATGCACCTGGTTTTAGAATTAAACCAAATCCAGAAATAAAAGTAGAAAAACATTATGTAAAACTTAATACAGAAGTTTATGGTGGACCAATTCTTAGTACTTGGTTTGATAGACCACTTGGGCTTGCAGGAAGAGTAACTTTAATGTCTGAAAATCCATTAAAGCCTGTTAGTAAAATAGTTAATATAAATAAGCCTGTTATGATAATACCTAATTTAGCTATACATATGAACAGAGATGTTAATAATGGTGTTAAAATAAACCCACAAAAAGATACTCAACCATTAGTAGCTTTAATAAATGAAGAACTTGAAAAAGATAATCTTTTATTAAATCTTTTAGCTGCTGAGCTGAAAGTAGATACTAAGGATATCTTAGATTTTGAACTTATGCCATATGAATTCCAAAAAGGTTCAATTATAGGATTAAATGAAGAATTTATATCAACAGGAAGACTAGATAATCTTGCTATGATACAAGCTGGGACAAAAGCTTTAATAGATGCTACTGTTAAAAATGGTGTGAATGTTATGCTTTGTTATGATAATGAAGAAGTTGGAAGCAGAACAAAGCAAGGTGCTGATTCTCCATTCTTTACTGAAGTATTAGAAAGAATAGTTTTATGTCTTGGGGGAGGAAAAGAAGATTTCTTTAGAGCAGTTGCTAATTCATTCTTAATATCAGCTGATCTTGCACATGCATTACACCCTAATTCACCAGAAAAGCATGATCCTGTAGTAAAACCTTTAATGGGAAAAGGACCTGTAATTAAAAGTGCAGCATCACAAAGTTATTCAACAGATAGTGAAGGTGCTGCAATTTATGAAATGGTATGTAAAAAAGCTGGAGTGCCTGTACAAAGGTTTGTTAACAGATCAGATGTTAGAGGTGGTTCAACAATAGGACCTATAGCAGCAGCGCATTTAGCAGTAAGAACTGTTGATATGGGAACAGCGGTATTAGCAATGCATTCAATTAGAGAGTTAGGATCAGTAGATGATCATGTAAATGTAATTAAGTCATTTACAGAATTCTACAATTTATAATATTAAACTTTTAAAATGCAGTTTGAATAATATTAAGCTGATAATTAAATAATATTATTTTTATTAGGACTATATTTAGAATTTGAAGAGGATTCTAAATATAGTTTTTTATTTTATTAAATTTAATCGATAATATTAAAAATAATATCCCTTTATATCCCTGAAAAGTAAAATTAATAGATATAAATTCCTTTAATTGGTATATTGTGGATTTAAAATATGGAAAGGATTATAATAAAATAGAAGCTTAAATTTTTA
>JBOFRC010000397.1:0-15906 GCA_051650825.1 Sarcina sp.
TTATATACCTCTTTTTTATAACTACGGTAGTAGAAAACGATTGTCATAAATATAACATATTATATTTATACACTTTTAGTAAAAATTTTTTTACATTTCTTAATATTTCTTATTATTTACGTAATCGCTTTAAAATATGTACACTTATATTAAATATTTTACTGATATTTTTGAATAAAATTATAATATAACATACTCTTTCATCCTCATCATCTTAGACTTTTAATACTACAAGTCTATATATTTTTTAACAAAGTCTCTAAGATATAAAAATACTTTGAGAAACTTTGCGTATACTTCATCTAATAAAATTTTCAATATCATAGCTTATATAAAAAGGGATATATCATTTATTTTTATGATATCCTCCCTCTATTGCTAACTTATATGCATAATATCATAACAATTCTAAATGAAAACTATTTTAGGCACTACGACTAAAAGCTTATATACTTCTTTTTACCTACTAATTCTTCACGAAAAAACCACCTTGAATTTATCAAGATGGTCTTTAATTCTATTCAATTATTTTTTAACAAGTAAACCTATCTGCTCATCACCTTAACCTTCTCCTGCTCGATTTCTGGGTGAATCCTTGCATGGGTGGTAGTAAAAAACTTACTTTAGCGCTTCGCTCTTTGTAAGTTTAACAACCACCTCAATATGTGGTGTGTGTGGGAACATATCTACAGGCTGAACTTCTACAGTTTTATAGCCTTTAGTTTCAAGTATTGCTAAATCTCTTGCAAGTGTACTTGGGTCACAACTTACATATACTATTTTCTCTACATCCACACTTGTAATAGCTTCAAGCAATTTTATGTCACATCCTTTTCTTGGAGGATCTAACATTATTACATTAGCTCTTACGCCATCATTTATTAATTTTGGTATTACAACTTCTGATTCACCAACTATAAACTCTACATTTTCCACATTATTTTCTTTTGCATTTTTATTAGCATTTTCTATTGCAGACTCTATTATTTCTACCCCATAGACTTTTTTAGCCTTTTTAGATAAAAATAGCGTAATAGTACCTGTTCCACAGTAAGCATCTATTATAGTCTCTTCTCCTGCTAAATTTGCATACTCTAATGCTTTTCCATATAAAACTTCTGTTTGTAGAGGATTAACTTGGAAGAATGAAAGAGGTGAAATATTAAATTTAAACTCACCTATATAATCTGATATAGTATCTTCTCCCCATAAAGTTATGTTTTCAGAACCCAAAATAACATTTGTTTTGTTAGAATTAACATTTTGAATTATACTCTTGATTCCTGTTATATTCTCTGTGATAATTTTAATAAATTCTTCTTTATATGGTAACTTTCTTCCATTAGTCACTATAACAACCATAACTTCATTAGTTTTGAATCCTCTTCTGACCATTATATGTCTTAATATACCAGTGTCATCATACTCTCCATCTATATTATATGGTTTAACATTATATTTTTTAATCCAATCTCTTGTAAGGCTTATAACAGTGTCAGCTATTTCATCTTGAATTATACAGCTTTCCATATCCATTATCTCATGGCTTCTAGCTCCAAAAAAACCTATGCTAACTTCACCATTTTTAAGCCCTATAGGCAACTGAACTTTATTTCTATAATTATAAGGATGCTCCATTCCTATAGGATACTTAACTATACTAGAATCAAGTTTTCCTATTCTACTCATACATTCCTTTACTCTTCCAAATTTAAAATCAAGCTGTGCATCATAGCTATAATGTTGCATATTACATCCACCTGAAATTTTATGTTTACACTGCATTTCAACTCTTTTATCTGATTTTTCTATTATCTCTATTAATTTTCCATAAGCAAATTTCTTTTTAACTTTAACAATTCTAACCTTAACTTTTTCTCCCGCAAGTGTACCTTCAACAAAAATCGGGTAATTATCATCTACTTTAGCAACACCTTCACCTTCATATCCTTGTGAAATTATATCTAAAATATATTCTTTGTTTTTTTCTATCATTCTGCACTCACCTATCGTTATTTATTTTAATCATTAAATTCTAACATAATTATATATAAAATTCCAACAAAATAGCTAGATAAAAGTGTTTATATTGATTTTAGTAATAACAATTTAAACATTAACACTTTTACCTAGCTAAAATTTTATTAAATGAGTTTATCTATATTTATTTTAATTCAAAACTAGCACAACTAGTATCACCTTTATGCTCGGCATAAATTTGTAAATCCTGTTTTGTGCATTCTCCTATTGTATTAAATTTGCAAGTATTAGCTGAACATGATACTGAAGGATGCGCTGGAGCTCCATCAAACATTTCTTGGCTAACTATACCTGTATAATTTGTATTGAAGATATTCTTAACATTATTACTTAAGCTATCTTCACAATATGTTGCACATCTTGTTTCTTCTTCTCTATCTGCACCCGGTCCTTTTATATGTATTCTACTAGCATTACAAATTCCTCCTGCATTGCTAGCGCAACTTCCTGCATTACAAACTAATCTATTAGGCATAAAACAAACAACTCCTTTATTATTGTTATTACACCTATATTTTTCTCAATAATCTTATTTTAATACAAAAAAAGCATCAAGAAAATCCTGATGCTTATGCAAATAGTAAGGAACAGTTGCCATTATATTCCTATACTTATAGTCTTACTTAAAACATAAGACAATATACACTATTATATTGTAAAAATGTCATTATAAATGTGAACATTTTGTTAATTTTTTAAGTTTTAGAAGTAAAAAGCTTTTCAAAATCTATTTTTTAACAAACAGTTCAATTTAAGCCCTATTTATTTATTAAACAGATATTTTATTTATAACAAAAATTAACTAAAATATAAATATATATATCGATATAGTTATATAAAGAATTTTTGTATTTTAAAATAAAAAAAGACTATCCATATTGGATAGTCTTAATTATATAAAGTTAATTATTTAACTACACTTACTTTTAATAAATCTGTAGCTCCAACTTCGTTAGCTATTCCAGCTGATATTACAACTGTATCTCCAGCTTTAACTAAGTTTTGTGCTTTAGCAACTTCTACTGATTTTGTCATTATTTCGTCTGTTGATGTCATTTCATCAGCAACTACTGGTACAACACCGAATCTTAAAGCTAATTGTTTAGCAACTCTTTCGTTTGATGTAACAGCAACGATAGGACAAACTGGTCTACATTGTGATATTCTACTAGCTGTTGCTCCTGATTTAGTAGCTGATATAATAGCTGATGCTTCTAATTCAGCTGCAGCATTACAAGCTCCTCTTGAGATAACACCTGCGATAGCTGGTACATGGTTTTTAGCTGCTGATCTAGCAACTTCATATTTTAATCCTTTTTCAGCTTCTTCAGCTATTTTAGCCATTGTTTGAACTGATTCTATTGGCCATGTTCCGTTAGCTGACTCACCACTTAACATGATAGCATCTGTACCATCTAAGATAGCATTAGCTACGTCTGAAACTTCAGCTCTTGTAGGTCTTGGGTTTCTCATCATTGAATCTAACATTTGAGTAGCTGTTATAACTGGTTTACCAGCAATGTTACATTTTTCGATCATCATTTTTTGTGTTGAAGGAACTCTTTCCATTGGAATTTCAACTCCAAGGTCTCCTCTAGCAACCATGATACCATCTGAAGCTTCGATGATTGAATCTATGTTATCAACACCTTCTTGGTTTTCGATTTTTGAGAATATTAAGATATCTGATCCACCGTTAGCATTTAAAACTTCTCTTATAGCGTGTACGTCTTCTGCTTTTCTTATGAATGAAGCTGCAACGTAGTTAACTTTCATTTCACATCCGAAGATTAAGTCTGATTTATCTTTATCTGTCATAGCTGGTAATTTGATTGAAACTCCAGGAACGTTAACTCCTTTGTGTGTTCCAACAACACCTGTGTTTTTAACTACACAGTGTACTTTGTTACCTTCTACTGATTCAACTTCTAATCCAACTAAACCGTCATCTATTAAGATAACATTTCCAGCTTTAACATCTTTAGCAAGTCCTGCGTATGTTACTGAACATTGTGTTGTATCCCCTATAACTTCTTCACCAGCGAATATTGTAAATTTATCACCCATTGTTAATTCAACTTTGTTTGGCTCAAATTTACCTGTTCTGATTTCTGGTCCTTTAGTATCTAAAAGAATTGCAACTTCTTTCCCTAATTCTTGAGAAATCTTTCTTACGTTAACCATTCTTCCTTTATGCTCTTCATGATCTCCATGTGAGAAATTGTGTCTTGAAGCGTTCATACCTGCTTCAATTATTTGTTTTAATATTGCTGGATCTTCACTTGCTGGTCCTATTGTACATACCATTTTTGTTCTTCTCATTTTACATCCACTCCTGTCTTATTTGTTTATTTAATAAAACCCAATATAAATTTTTAAAAAATATATAAAATTGTTTTAATTAGCATTAATTATTTATTGATAGCATTAGCCATGTCATATAAAGCTTTATCAAACTTTCTTGGAACTGCTATTGCTTCATCAATATCCATATCTATTATTTCGTTGTTTCTTATACCAACAACTCTAGCTGTTTTTCCTTCTAAAAGAAGTTCAACTGCTCTTGCACCAAGTTTTGATGAAAGAATTCTATCATTAGGACTAGGTGTTCCACCTCTTTGAATGTGACCTAATATAGTTGCTCTTGTCTCAGCACCTGTTTTTTCTTCTATATATTTAGCTAATTCTTCTGATCTACCAACACCCTCTGCTACAATTACTATTGTATGAGTTTTTCCTCTTGATTTCCCTTCTAGAATTTGCTCACATAAATCATCTTTATCAAAATCTAACTCTGGAACAACAATTGCTTCTGCTCCACTTGCAATTCCTGCATATAAAGCTAAATCTCCACAACTTCTTCCCATAACTTCTATAACTGATACTCTGTCATGTGATGTTGAAGTATCTCTTAATTTATTTATAGCATCTGATATTGTTTCTAATGCAGTATCAAATCCTATAGTAAAATCAGTATATGGTAAATCATTATCTATTGTTGCTGGAAGACCTATAGTCTTAACACCAAGTTTTGATAATAACTTAGCTCCCATAAATGATCCATCTCCACCTGCAACAACTAATGCGTCTACACCATTATTTTTTAATAAGTTAGCAGCATGTTGTCTTACTTCTTCTTGCTTAAACTCTGGACATCTAGCTGTTCTAAGGATTGTACCACCTCTGTGAATTATGTCTGAAACAGAACCTCTATTCATTTCTATAAGTTCACCGTTTATTAAACCGCTGTACCCTCTTTTAACTCCAACTACTTCTAAACCTTCGTGAAGTGCCATTCTTACAACTGCTCTTATTGCAGCATTCATTCCTGGTGCATCTCCACCACTTGTTAAAATAGCTATTTTTTTCATGATATTCCTCCTTCACACCACTGGGTCGTATTTAGTCCCATAGATGCTATTTTTTACCCACCTTGTTAAAAACATAGATTTATATTTTAACATATAATACATCTATAATTTTTTGAAATATTCTAACAAGTTAATTTTACTTAAAGTACAAGCTATTTTCAAGTTTTTTTATACTAAATTAACCTAAAATTAGATTAGTAACTATTTTTTATGAATATTTTAATCTTACTTAATAAACTTATGTTTTGTTATAGTAAAAAAAATGTATCAAAATAATTATATAAATATTACATTTGCTTTTATTTATTTATTAAATCAATAAATCATAAATTGAAATAGAGTTAATTTAAAATATCTGAAAATTAACTCTATTTCTTACTTCTATATTTAGAATTTTAACTTCATAATTCTATTATTCAACTAATTTTACATTTTCTTCCCCGAACTTTTCTTCCAAAAACTTTACAATTCCTTTATTAACATCAACCCAACATTCTCTTGCTAATCTAAAAGTTTGTCTTTCTTTTGCTGCAACAAGATATACTGGTGTATCTCCATTAAATGGTTCTAGAACATGTTTCAATACTAAATTCATATCTTTAGCTTTCTTTGTATCTTCAACTCTTATATACAACTTAGCTGCGTTTATGTTTTCTAGGACTTTAATTTCTTCACATAAAATTTTTGCATCCTCATCCTCTTTAAAAGATACTCTTCCCCTGACAACTACCAATAAATCATCATTAATTAAAGAATTGCATCTTTCAAGTGTTTTAGGAAAAACTACAAGTTCTATCATACCAGATAAATCTTCTAATGTCGCAAATGCCATTATACTATTGTTTCTAGTAACTTTTCGTGAAACATTAGAGAGTATTCCCCCTATAATAACTTTATCTCCATCATTAATGCTTATATTAGCCTCTATCATTTCATCAGCAGTATCATCTAATCTTCTTTTTTCCTCCAAAAGTTTAGCAATTTCGACAGAAGTCTGTACTTTTAAACTTTCTTTGTACTCATCAAGAGGATGTCCTGTTATATAAAGACCTGTCATTTCTTTTTCCATTGCAAGCATTATTTTTTTAGGGAATTCATTAATATTTTCATATTTAATTTCTAACCCTTGTGTATCTTCTTGTGTTAAAGCTCCAAATAAAGAAATTTGTCCATCTATATTTTTTTTCTTTTGTGATGAGATTCCATCTAAAAGTCTTTCATGAACACTTATAAGTTTAGACCTAAATACTCCAAACTCATCGAAAGCTCCTGCCTTTATTAAAGATTCTACAGCTCTTTTATTAATTGCTCCAACTTCTAGTTTATTACAAAAATTCATAAGTGATGTAAAGTTACCTTTTTCATTTCTTGCTTCAACTAAAGCTTCTACAACATTTACACCAACATTTTTAATAGCTGCAAGACCAAACCTTATGCTATTACCTTTAACTGTGAATTTAGAGTAACTTTCATTTATGCTTGGTGGTAATACTTCTATTCCTAGCTCCTGTGCTGTTCTTATATATTCAGCAACTTTTTCGTTAGTTCCCATTACCGAATTAAGCATCGCAGCTAAAAATTCTACAGGATAATATTTCATTAAAAATGCTGTTTGATAACCAACTACAGCATAAGCTGCTGCATGTGATTTATTAAAAGCATAAGAAGCAAAATCCATCATCGAATCAAATATTTTATTTGCAACATCAACAGATATCCCATTTCTTTGACATCCCTGTACTTCTATGTTACCGTCTTTATCTGTTACTCCATAGATAAAGTTCTTTCTTTCCTCTTCCATCACTTCATGTTTTTTCTTAGACATAGCTCTTCTTACTAAGTCACTTCGTCCCATAGAGTATCCTGCAAGTTTTCTAACTATTTCCATTACCTGTTCTTGATATACCATAACTCCATATGTAACATCAAGAATATCTTCTAGCTTGTCATCCATATATTTTACATTCTCAGGGTTTCTTTTACCCTCTATATATCTTGGTATTTCAGCCATTGGTCCTGGTCTATAAAGTGAAATTCCCGCTATAATATCCTCAAAATTATCTGGTTTTAGTTCTTTCATAAATGAAGTCATTCCCGCAGATTCTAATTGGAACACACCAGCAGTTTTTCCTTCACCAATCATTTTATAAACTTCAGCATCATCAAAGCTTATATCATCTAAATCTATATCTACATTTCTGTTTTCTTTTATCATTTTAACTGCATCTGCCATAACTGTTAGTGTACGAAGTCCAAGGAAGTCCATTTTTAATAGACCTAGTTCTTCTAGAGTTGTCATATCAAATTGTGTTACTATAGATTCATCATTCTTCTGTAAAGGTACATATTCAACAAGCGGTTTAGAGGCTATAACAACTCCCGCTGCATGTGTTGATGAATGCCTTGGAAGGCCTTCTAATCTTCTTGCAACATCTATAAGCTCTTTTACTCTATCTTCTGTATCATATGCATCCTTTAATTCAGGATTAAGCTCTAAGGCTTTATCTATACTTATTCCAAGCATTGTAGGAATCATTTTAGCAATTCTATCAACTTCACCATATGTATAATTCATTGCTCTTCCTACATCTCTTATGCAAGCTCTAGGAGCCATAGTTCCAAATGTTATAATTTGAGAAACATTTGTTTCACCATATTTATCAACAACATAATCTATAACTTCTTGTCTTCGTTCATAGCAAAAATCTGAATCTATATCTGGCATACTAACACGCTCAGGATTTAAGAAACGCTCAAAAAGCAAACTATATTTTATTGGATCTATCTTAGTTATTCCAAGTGTATATGCAACTATTGAACCTGCAGCACTATTATGAACTGCCATTGAATTTGCTACATATGATGTATCTCCTGGAACTGATATATCATAAACTTTTCCTTTATAATGTTTCATAGATATACTTTTTATTTTAGTGTAAAAATAATCTTCATCCATATAAAAACTATCATCGTTATACAGATTTTCCTCTTTAACTGGAATTTGATAATATTCAAAGTCATTATTCCAATTTAAAAGCTGCTTCCCTGATATACTAACTAAATATTCCTCTGCTTCTTTTTCATTGGTTTTAATATGGAAAGTTGCCCAGTATCCAATTCTTGCGAACAATAATCGTATTTGCCTTGTAAGCACTATAGAAGCAGTTCTATATTTAATTCTAAGTAATGAATTACTAGAGTTTATCTCAAAAGAATTTCCATGACATCTAAGTATTGTAGCAAGTAAAATTTTCACTTCGTCATTTGAAGCATATTTAACAATTTCATTAGGTATTATTTTGTTATTAACGCCTACAAGGAATTTTGCTCTAAAGAATTGAGCTAAAATCTTAGAATTAAATTCTACTAAAGTAGATTCTTTCATCTTATCCCTATATACTTTACCTTCAATGTTAAATATCTTTTTCATTAAATCCATAATGTCATTTATAGAATCTATTTCATTTGAACTAAATTCAAAATCCAACTTACAAGTTTTACTCTCTTGATTAAAACTAATATAACCTACTGCTATAAAATAGCCAAATATTTTAAATAAATCATCTGAAAAATCTATAAATCTATTAATCTTAGTGCTTTCTAATGGATTTTCCCAAAGCTCATACCAAATTTCACTATCACTATACTTTATAATATTATCTTCTTTAAAATACTCTAGTAAATCATATCGTATTGCTTTTGAATTTTCTTTTGTTCTAGGGTATGCAATTAAATCATTTTCTTTCAGATTTTTTGCTTCAATCCATTCTAAAGAATATTCTTTATTACAAGATTTATTATTTATAGCCAACACTTTATGGTCGCTTGTTAATTCTAAAGTTTCATCTAAAGATTCTATTTTTATAATTTTCTCTTCAACATCATAATGAAGCAAAGTTTCCACAATAGAATTATTTCCAAATGCAGTTATAACTTCTTCTCCACCTTTAAAACTTTCTATATTAGCTACTGAACCATCACTCTTTAATATCTTACTTCCAGGCACAAAACATCCACGCCCAGGACCTGTTGGTATTCCGTTATCTATTGCATATTTTATAAAATCCCAAACTATTAAAAAATAATCTACATATCCCATTTGCTTGATAACTCCAAGTTCATATAAAAGTCTATCAACTAGCTCTTTAGCCTCTTCATTATTTTCTGCAAATTCTATAACTTCTTTATACTGCTCACCAGATGTAAATAAATTAAAAACTTCATATCTTTCTATAAGTCCACTAAAACATGTTTTTACTAAATATTCGTAAGCTTCATTTTCTCCATTTGGTAATGGATACTTAGGTAACTTAGAAACATGAAACTCATAGTCATAATTACATTCATTTGCAATTTTCACAGTATTCTCAAGTGCCTCAGGAATATAAGAAAACATCTCCCACATTTCCTCTGGTGATTTTATATAAAATTGATCTGACCCATATCTCATTCTTTTTTCATCGTGTATTGTTTTACCAGTCTGTATACAAAGAAGGATATCATGAGCTTTAAAGTCCTCTTCATATATATAGTGAAGATCATTAGTTGCAACAAGAGGAATATCAAGTTCTTTTGAAAGCTCTATATTTACTTCATTAACTTTTCTTTGCTCTTCTATGCCATGATTTTGAAGTTCTAAATAAAATCCATCTTTAAAAGTATTCTTATAGAATAAAGCCGCTTCTTTTGCTTTTTCTATATTTCCATTAATAATAGCTCTTTGAACTTCTCCACCCATACATGCACTAAGTGCTATAAGACCATCTGAGTGATTTTTTAAAAACTCTCTATCAATCCTTGGCTTATAATAAAATCCATCTATAGACGCTGCTGAAACTATCTTCATAAGATTTTGATATCCAGCCTCATTTTTTACTAAAAGGACTAAATGATGTGTCTTATTTTCAGAGTCATTTTGCTTAAGAGTCATTGACTTTGGCACAACATATACTTCACATCCTAAAATTGGTTTTATACCAAGCTTTTTTGCTTTTTTATAAAAATCAACACATCCGTACATAACACCATGATCAGTTAATGCAATAGCATCCATTCCTAATTCTTTAGTTCTTTCTAAAATATTTTTTATTTTTCCAGAACCATCAAGTAAACTAAATCCAGAATGGACATGTAAATGCACAAATTTCTTTTGTTCCAATTTGCTCACATCCTTTCATATTTAAATTTTCAACATTCTTTAGAGAAAATAATCACCTTTTCTATTACAAGTCATAATATATTATTAGATAAACCTAAATGCAACTTCTTTTCAAAAACACATAAAAAATGCTAGGTGTTTCTCCCCTCACCTAGCATTTTATCATATTTACTAATATATTTATAAGATTTAAATACTTTAAATATATCCTTTAGAGAAAATTTACATACCATCTTCCCTAAGTTCTTGTGCTATTTTCTCTATCTTTCTTAATCTATGATTAACTCCTGATTTTCCAACAGGAGGAGTTAACATCTCTCCAAGTTCCTTTAATGACTCTTCAGGATTTTCAAGTCTAAGCTGAGCAATCTCTTGAAGATTTTTTGGAAGTCTTGAAAGACCTACTGTTCCTTCTATATATCTAATGCTTTCAACTTGTCTAACTGCTGCATTAACAGTTTTACTAAGATTTGCTGTTTCGCAGTTAACTAATCTATTAACATTATTTCTCATCTCTTTTACTATTCTTATATTTTCTATTTCTAAAAGACAAGTATGAGCTCCAAGTATACTAAGAGTATCTTGAATCTTTTCAACTTCCTTAATATAAACAATATAACTATTTTTTCTTTGAATAACTTTAGAATTAAGTTTATAGTGATTTATAATATCTCTAAGGTCATTAGCAAACTCTTGAGAATGTGCAACAAATTCAAGATGATAAGTTTTTTCAGGATTACTTATACTTCCGCCTCCAATAAATGCACCTCTTATAAACGCTCTTCTTTTATCTTCTGTATTCACAAATTTATTATCTATAGAGTAATCTAAAGAAATAAGTCCTTCATCCTCTTTAAGAATACCTGCTGTTTTTAAAAGCTCTCTAACACCCATATCTTCTTCTATTACAACCATATATATATTATTTTTCTTAAGTGAGTTACTTTTTTTAACCATAAGTTTTGAATGTATTTTAAAATGGTCCTTTAAAAGCGTAAATGCTAATCTCGCAGATGCAGGATTTTCAGTTGTTATTCTAAACTTTAAACCTTTTCCACTAAATCCAAGCGTCCCACTTGCTTTCATTATAGCAGTTATTTCAGATAATGCCTCATCTTTAGACATATCTACAAATCTACAAATTTCTCCTTTTACCTTTGCTGAAAATGACATGACTACTCCTTTCTTTCTCTATAGTATTCCTTCTATTTAACAACTCTCTTATATCATATTTTAAACAAAATTCTAACTATCTATCAACTATATTTTTTCTTTAACTTAGAAATTCAGACGAAGATAATACTTCATCTGAATTTCAGTGCAATTATTGTTGCCTTTCTATTATAGTTTTAATAATCAATTCTGACAAGGCAGTTGCATTGTGTCTTATAAGATGATTATGTTTTATTTCTACTAAATCACCTTCCACAATATTAATATTTAACGCTTCTAAATTTTTTCTATCAAGTTCGACTACCTGTGAGTTTTTATCATTATATCTCATTTCTAAAACTTCACTTACTTTTCCTATATTTGCAATAACAGTATCAACAATTCCCTCACCGCAATATTTGATAAGTTCTTTAACATGATCTGATGCTTTGAACCCACTAGTTTCACCTGGTTGTGTCATTACATTTGAAATATAGATTTTAGGACATTTATTAAAATGTATTGCCTTAGTAATATCCTTAACAAGTAAGTTTGGTAAGACACTTGTATATAAACTCCCTGGTCCTAAAACTATAGCATCAGCATTCTCTATAGCACTTAAAGCATCTCCTAATGCATCTGCTTCCTCAGGAATTATTTTAAGCTCTTTAATTCTACTATTTTGTTCCTTTACAGCCTCAGGAATATTAGATTCACCTTTTATTATATTTCCATTCTCAAGTTCTGCCTCAAGTTCCATATAATCTAAAGTTACTGGTAAAACCATTCCTCTTACTGCTAAAACTGAACTCATTTTTTGAACTGCATCTTCAAAATTTATAGAAATGCCATTCATAGCTGCTAAAAATAAATTTCCAAAACTTTGACCCTTAAGTCTACCATCTCTAAATCTATAATTTAATAAATCATCCATTACAGGCTCTGTATTAGCTAATGCTAAGATACAGTTTCTTATATCTCCTGGTGGTAACATTCCTAAATCATTTCTTAAATCTCCAGACCCACCACCATCATCAGCCACAGTAACTATAGCTGTTATATTATAACTATAATTCTTAAGTCCTCTTAACATTGTTGAGAGACCTGTCCCACCTCCAACAACAACAATCTTAGGACCGTCTATAACCTCTATGTCCCCTCTATATCTCATATAACTCAACTCCTGTTTATAACTTTCTAGCACCTCTATTAACGTCTTCATTCATATCTCTATGTTCAACAGATGCATTAAAACCTTTTGCTAAAAGTTCTCTATAAGTGGCTTCTGCTATTGCTACAGATCTATGTCTTCCACCTGTACATCCAATTGCTATTATAAGTTGTCTTTTTCCTTCCTTAACATAATGAGGAATTAAAAACTCTAACATATCTATATTTCTACTCATAAATCCTTTTGTCTCATCTTGACTTAAAACATAATTTCTTACTGGCTCATCTTTGCCTGAGTAAGGTTTTAGCTCTGGTATATAAAAAGGATTTGGTATAAACCTAACATCAAACACTAAATCCGCATCCATAGGTATTCCATATTTAAATCCAAAAGATAGAACAGTAACAGAAAGTGTATGTTCTAATTCTTTTCCATCTCCATATAAAACATTTAATTTTTCTCTTAAATCTTTAATAGCGTACTTTGATGTATCTACTATATTATCAGCTCTATCTTTTAACTCTCTTAATCTATTTCTTTCTTCATTAATACCAGTTAAAACTCTTCCATCTGGTGATAATGGATGGCTTCTTCTACTTTCTTTAAATCTTTTAACTAAAACCTCATCTCCTGAATCTAAGAATAAGATTTCATAATTAAATGCATTATTTTTTAAGAATGTCAAACTCTCAAATAAATCATCAAAGAAAATTCCACCTCTAATATCAATAACTAATGCTACTTTATCTATGTTTCCTTGTCCACAAGCTTCTGCAAACTTTGGTATTAATTTTGGAGGCAAATTATCTACACAGAAATAACCCAAATCCTCTAAACTTCTTGTTGCCTCTGTTTTTCCTGCTCCTGAAAGTCCTGTAACTATTACAAATCTCATAGCTTCATCCTCCTATATTTCGTTTCTACTTTTTTTCTTATTATAACATATATATGTTGCAATATATCAGTTAATAATTCTCATATGCAACTCTATTTTAAGATTTTTTAACTTAATTTTAAGGAATTCTTCCATCTTCTATGACTACTATAAAAATCAATGTAAATTTTAGCTAAATTTCAAAATCCTTCATACTCTTATTAATCTTGTTATATCAAAAATATAATCCTATGCTGAATATATAATTTAAGAAACATTTTAATCTACTAAACAAAAAAGATTTAATAAGAAAATAAAAAACACATTTTAGCATTAAACTAAAGCGTGTTTTCACATAAAACTTTATTATTTTTAAAATCATTTTAACTTTTTCTTTTTTATAGCTTCTATAACACCTTGTATTCTAAGAAGTACAAATGTTGCAATCAAAAATACTCCTACTATTAATAATACAAACTTATAACCACCTAAATGCCAAAACTTTAAATTAATAGCTATAAAAATAGCAACTATTGTTCCAACAATTATATTATGTGACATCTGTGTTTTAGCATCTAAATCTCTTCGTCTTAGCATAAATTCTCTTTTCCTTTGTTGTTTATTTGATAGCCTCTGTTTTAGTATTTCTAAATATACTATTTTCACTAAATTAAACCCTCAAATAAATTTTAATTAATAAAATTAATTAATCATCAATTCCAAAATATTGAACTAAATTTTCTTTAAAATTTCTTATTCCACCCTTAGGATTTTCAACATCACCTTTAACTCTTGGTATTAAATGGACATGTAAATGACCTATTGTTTGTCCCCCATCTTCCCCTATATTTATTCCTATATTAAATCCTGTTGCACCAAATTTTTTTTCTAAAATAAATTTACATCTATTAGCTAAATCTTTTATAGCAACTAACTCTTGATCTCTAACATCAAAAAAGTCTGCAAAATGTCTTTTGGGAATTATGAGGATATGTCCCTCATTTACAGGAAAATCATCATATATAGCAAAAGCAAATTCATTTTCAACTATGTATTTTTCTTTTTCATATCTACAAAATATACAACTCATATAATCACCTCATAATTTTATAATCATAATAAATTATCCCACAGAAAACCCTATAAAGTAAAATTCAAGAAATGCGTAAAATCCTTGAAAATAAACCTTTTTTCATCTTTTTGCTAAATTAGTATGAGAATTTACAATATTAAAAATCTAAAATTCATTTATAAGATTCTATTTATAATCACCATTAAAATCTTTTTTCAAATTAAAGTATTAATCAATAAAATTATTAATATAAATATATTAATATAAAATATTATAAATAGCGTGTTAAGTGGACTAAATCACTTGATATAGTAGGAGGGATTTCAGATGTTAAATTCATGCTCAAGCTGCGCAAGAGTATTTAAACTTTCAGAAGCTCAATGTCCTTATTGTGGAAACTCAAAATTTATACTAGTAAAAAAAGATTCCCCTGTAAACGTCCTAGGAACTAAACTTAAAGGGCGAATTTTTAAAAAGTTTGATGAAAACGTTCTTTTAATTATTAACACAGAAAGTAATGAGAAAGTCCTAAAAGAATTTAAAATTAATCAACTAAAAAAAATTAATTAATTTTTTTTGTAAAAGTTTTCTTTTTTAGAATAAATCGTTTTCAAAGATAATATATATATAATATAAGTAAGAACGAAATAAAACTAACTAAATAACCTCCATTATTTTAAAATATATGTCCCAAGTTTACTCCTCTACTTCTTGGGACGCCCCCATACATAGGCTATTCCTCTGTAGCCATGTAACAACTATTAAAGTTGTTTGTAACACATATAGCCTAATTTCATAATATATACCAACCACCTTTTTAAAACTTTTGTGTATATAATATACAAAAATGGAGTGTCTCTAGTGAAAATATTTTTCACTAGAGACACTCCTTATTTTTTCCCAAATAATCTTTTGCTTAGTATTCATATCATAATTAAAATTTTATGATTCATTTCTATTTTTTAATACTTCTATCAACTCTTTATTTTCCTCTTCAGTTCCAATACTTATTCTTATATAGCCATCACAACCTAATAAATGTCCTGGTCTAATTATAAATCCTTTTTG
>JBOFRC010000398.1:0-1252 GCA_051650825.1 Sarcina sp.
TATATAAACTACCTACTATAGATGAAATACAAAAGAAAAGAGAAGCTGGAGTGGAAAGTCTTTGGGATGAGATAAAAAGGTTTGAAAATCCACATCAATATTATGTAGATCTTTCACAAAAACTATGGGATTTAAAAGCAGAACTAATAAATAAATTTAGTTAAATAAAAAACAGAGAGGCTACTTAATGTAGTCTCTCTCTATATATTAAGATAATTTTTCACCCATCATAACGCCCATAGCAGAAGCCATCATAAGACCTCTAGTCCATCCACTAGAATCACCAAGACAGTGAAGACCAGTTATATTTGTCTCGAAATTATCATCAATTATAACTTTATTACTATAGAACTTTATTTCAGGACCATAAAGTAATGTTTCATCACTAGCAAATCCTGGAACAACTTTATTCATTGATTCTATAAAGTTTATTATATTTGTCATAGTTCTATAGGGAATAGCAGAGGTTAAATCTCCAGCTACAGCATCAGGTAAGGTATATCTAACATTAGATCTATCTAGCTCTTTTTGCCAAGTTCTTTTACCAGATAGAATATCTCCATATCTTTGAACTAGTATACTTCCATTCCCAAGCATATTAACAAGTTCAGCAACTTTTTTGCCATATTCAATAGGCTTGTTAAATGGCTCAACAAAATCATGAGAACTTAAAATAGCTAAATTAGTATTATTAGATTTTAATTCTTTATAAGAATGGCCATTAACAATAGCTAAATTATTATCATAATTTTCTTGAGATACAAAGCCACCAGGATTCTGACAAAAAGTTCGCACTTTATCTTTAAATGGTGCAGGATAGCCAATAAGTTTTGATTCGTATAGTACGTTATTTACACTTTCCATGACTTCATTTCTTACTTCAACTCTAACACCAATATCAACTGTACCAGATTTATGGTTAATCTCATGCTTTAAGCACATATCCTTAAGCCAGTCAGCTCCTTTTCTACCAGTAGCAACAACTACATTATTAGAAAGTAAAGTTCTTTCATTATCTTTTTTTAGGGAGTCTACTACAGAGATGCCTGTAATTTTATCCTTTTCAATGATTAAATCTTTAACTGTTGTGTTAAAAAGAATATTAACACCATTATCTAAAAGATAGTTTTGTAATTTCAAGTATATTTCTTGTGCTTTTTCGGTACCTAGGTGTCTAATAGGACAATCAACAAGTTTTAGATTTCCTTCAATGGCTTTTTTTCTAATTTCTTTTACAGCTTCAGGATTATCA
>JBOFRC010000399.1:0-1432 GCA_051650825.1 Sarcina sp.
AAAAATAGTAAAAATTTGCTAGATGCCACCTTTCAAATGTGAGGATTAACTGCTTTGTTCTGTTTTCCATCATTGTAAGTGGACATCTCTGGGTTTTAGACAAAAGAAGCAATCACAAGTCATCACTTTTGGATTTTATTTACTCTTTTATAGACTCAAGAATTCACCACAAAGAAGTATACAGTAGATTACTCAATAAACACCACAGGAAGAAGCTTCATAGATCAGACAGTTTGGTAAACAAGTGCATAACGTTGATTATTTTTATTTTATGTGATGTGACGTTACAGGTACACTGGATATTAAAGTTTAAAATTCAGAAGTAAAAATCTGCTTCTCTGTTCAGTTGCTGCTGGTGATCAGAGACGTTTATGGGTCCATCGTCGCAGTCGGAGAGGCCGGCGGCGTCAAGGCTCGGGCAGGCGGTAATCCTTCGGGTGGTTTCCTTCACGGAGGCGTCCGAAACAGCCGAGCAACAGGTCCACCGCCGTGCTGACTGTGGACTGGATGCCCTCGTCGGTCTGAACCCTCAGAGGATTCACCTCCACCATGTCCACCGCCGACAGAAGACCTGCAGGACGAGCACAGCTGTGAGGACACATCTACACTGGAACAACTGATCAAACCCACAGAACAAAGTACTGACCTTTAGTTTGACAAAGAACCGATCGTCACAGTGAGTGCAAACCGATCTTTGGTCGTCAGTCAACAAGAGAGTCTACACCATGTACTTTGAGCTAACGTCAGCATGCTAACATGATATTGTACAGCCCCAGTTTGTGCCTCTCATACATTGGAGTCACAGAGGTAAATCAGTTTCTCTAGAAGATAATTAACTGGTGAGATTTGAAAAACCCCGAAGGTCGTTTAAAAACACTCCCCTCTTCTAACCATCTGGATGAAAAAATATTCCTTCCGCTTCACGATAAACGTTTTGCTCTGTTTCCTATCCAGGCAGCCGGCGGGCCGTTCCCTTCTTCTTTATTTGGGAACAGTCGCAACTTGGGAAACAGGTTAGAAATTGTATTTATCGCGAAGCGAAAGGAATATTGTTTCATCCAGACGGTTAGAAGAGTGTTTGGGGATCCTGGAAGAGCCTTCAGGACAACGGTGAGTGAACCACCTCTGTGACTCCATTTTATGCTAATGCATGAGACGCTGGGGCTCGCTGATGCTCAGCAGGTATAATGTTTACCATGTTCACCATCTTAGTTTAGCGTGCTAGCATCTGACCAGTAACTTCCTGGAGTCCCCTTTGGTTGCCTAGCAACGGCTCCCTATCAAAAGTCCAGCACATAACGCCACGTAAAACAGCGATTTGTCATTTTTACACTTCATTTTTCGTACGGATCAAAGAAACGAGATATAACGTGCTAATCGGTGAGATTTAGGATTTTGTTTCCTTTTGACAGAGCCATGCTAGCTGTTTCCC
>JBOFRC010000400.1:0-51978 GCA_051650825.1 Sarcina sp.
GGCACGCCGCCAGCGTTCATCCTGAGCCAGGATCAAACTCTCAATTTAAAAAGTTTAATCTAGCTTAAAACATAAAAAGAATTGCTGGTTTACTTAATTTCTTCTGTTTAATTTTCAAAGACCTTATTGTGTTAATCGCTTCAAGCGACTATTACATAATATCAAGTTATCGCTTTCTTGTCAACACCTTTTTAAAAATTTATTTTCAAAGTTTTTAAAAGTTTAATGTGTTGCCCTTGCGACGTAGATTATCTTATCATTTATAAACAGGTAAAATAATCTATATACAAGTTTTATATATAGATTATTTTATTAATACTCTTATTTTCTTTAAAATTCTACGTATTTTAATGTATGATACACTAGGAATAGTTTTTAGTAGTGTTTATTTAAAATATCTATACATTCAGGAAATTCATCAACAACATGATTAACAACTTCTTTTAAAAATGCTTTTGAATTATCAAATGTAAAACTCACATAATCTTTATTTTCTAGCATTGTTATATCATTTTCAGAGTCACCTATAGTGTAAATATCTTTGTTTTCTAGTTTCCACTCTTCTTGAAGCTCCTTTATAGCATTACCTTTTGAGCATCCTTTAGGAACTATATCTATATACTTTGTATTTTTATATGCAGTTACTACTTCACCATATTTCTGATTAATTTGATTAGCTATTCTATTCAATAAATCATCAAAAATACCATCATCCCCTCTATAAGCTACAGATAATCCTGATAATTTATTTACTTTTAGTCTATCTAAATTTTCTATTTCAAATGATGGATGATTTCCCTTGACTAAATGATAGTCAAAACCATCATTAACACAAACACTAACATTTGCATCACCTGTTATATCTAGAATTCCCTGTATGCAACTCTCATCTATGTATTTGTGGCTTATAATATTCTTCTCCTCATCTACAACCATCGCGCCATTAAGAAGTAAATAATGATCAAACTTAACATTTATCTCTTTTTCAGTTTCTATTATTCCATTTAAACTTCTCCCTGTACACGCTATAACTTTATTACCTGCTTTTTGAAATTCTTTTATTGCTTTTGAGTTTTTAATACTTCTATCATCTAAAAAATAGATAGTATGATCTACATCACTAATTAAAAATTTACACATATTTTTTTCTCCTAAATTAAAATATTCTCAATATGTTATCGACCTAAAATTAATTTTCCACAATAAAATAAAAAAAATCCCCCAAATATTTGGGGGATTTTCCTATTCTTCGTCTTCTGCTCTTTCTAATAATTTATCTAATCCTAAATTTTCTTGAACAGAAACTTCTTCTACAACATTTTCATTAGTAGTTGTAGCAACTTCTTCTACTGATACTGTAGCATCAATAGCTTCGTTGTTTTCTTTCTCACTTGGTGGTATTTTTGCTATAGCAACAACAACCTCATCTTCAAGTGTTCTCATAAGTTTAACTCCACTTGTAGATCTTCCTGTAACAGATATATCATCAACACTTATTCTAATAGCAACTCCATTTGAGTTAATAAGCATCATTTCATCGTCATATCTACATACTGTCGCTCCAGCAACTTTTCCTGTTTTTTCAGTAACTTTATATGTGATAAGCCCCATACCACCTCTATTTTGTACTTTGTACTCTGTAAGAGGTGTTCTTTTACCTATACCATTTTCACTAATTACAAGAAGTTTTTCTTCTTCTACAGCTATATCTAAACATACAGCAATATCATCTTCTCTAAGTCTTATAGCTCTAACCCCTGAAGCAGATCTTCCCATAGGTCTAACATCTGTTTCATTAAATCTTATTGAATAACCATTTCTAGTTACCATAATAAGATCTGCATCTCCATGAGTCACCTTAACTTTAAGAAGCTCATCGCCATCTCTTAAGCTAATAGCTATTAAACCTGATTTTCTAATATTTTTAAAATCAGCTATAGGAGTTTTCTTAACAACACCTTTCTTTGTACCCATGAATAAGAATCCATCAGTATTTTCATCATCTTTGATAGTAAGTATTGTTTCAATTCTTTCATCTGGATCAATTTGAATTAAGTTTACAAGATTTAATCCTTTAGCAGTTCTTCCTGCATCAGGTATTTCATAAGCTCTTAATTTATAAACCTTACCAAGATTTGTGAAGAATAGTATATCTGAGTGAGTTGATGTAACAAATACATGCTCTACAAAATCATCTTCTTTTGTAGTCATTGCTTGTATTCCCTTACCACCTCTATTTTGAGATGAATAAGTATCAGCTTGTATTCTCTTAATATATCCTGAATGAGTTAATGTAATAACTACATCCTCTTCTTGAATTAAGTCTTCTATATCTATTTCATTCATTTGCTTTTCAATATGAGTAAGTCTTGGTGAAGCAAACTTAGTTTTAATAACAAGTAACTCTTCTTTGATTACTTCTAATAACTTAGTTTCACTAGCTAAAATCTCATTTAAATAATCTATAAGTTTCATTAACTCATTATATTCAGCTTCAATTTTATCTCTTTCAAGACCTGTAAGTCTTCTAAGTCTCATTTCTAATATAGCGCTAGATTGTTTTTCACTTAAGTTAAACTTATCCATTAACTCAGCCTTAGCTATATCACTAGTCTTAGATTGTCTTATTATTCTTATTACTTCGTCTATATTATCTAAAGCAATTCTTAAGCCCTCTAATATGTGAGCTCTTTCTTTTGCTTTGTTTAAATCAAATATAGTTCTTCTAGTAACAACTTCTTTTTGGAATTCTATATAATATGCTAACATTTGTTTTAAATTAAGAACCTGTGGCTCATTATTAACAAGCGCTAAGTTTATAATTCCAAATGTATCTTGCATTTTTGTATGTTTATATAACATATTTAATACAACATTAGCATTTGCGTCCCTTTTAAGTTCTATTACCATTCTCATACCTTCTCTATCCGATTCATCTCTTAAATCAGATATACCAGTAAGTTTTTTATCCTTAACAAGATTTGCAATATTTTCTATAAGTTTAGCCTTATTAACTTGGTATGGAAGTTCTGTAACTATAATTTTGTTTCTTCCATTTTCTTCTTCAATTTCAGCTTTAGCTCTAGTTACAACTTTACCTCTTCCTGTTTCATAAGCAGCTCTAATTCCAGCTCTCCCCATTATAATACCTGCTGTAGGGAAATCTGGTCCTTTTATATACTGCATAAGTTCAAGAGAAGCAAGTTCTGGATCGTCTATTAAAGCTATAGTTCCATCTATAACTTCGCCTAAATTATGTGGTGGTATGTTAGTTGCCATACCAACAGCTATCCCTGAAGATCCATTAACTAAAAGGTTTGGAAATCTTGAAGGAAGTACAACAGGCTCTTCTTCTTCACCATCAAAGTTAGGGGCAAAATCAACAGTTTTCTTATTTATATCCCTAAGCATTTCTGTTGTAATTTTCGCCATTTTAGCCTCTGTATATCTCATAGCCGCTGCTGAATCTCCATCAACTGATCCAAAGTTACCATGTCCGTCTACAAGCATTTCTCTCATAGAGAAATCTTGAGCCATTCTAACTAATGCTTCATAAACTGATGAATCACCATGTGGGTGGTACTTACCTAAAACTTCCCCAACTATTCTTGCACATTTTCTATAACCTTTTTCAGGATATAGACCAAGTTCTTGCATTGAGTATAGTATTCTTCTATGAACTGGTTTAAGTCCATCTCTTACATCAGGTAATGCACGCCCAACTATAACACTCATAGCATAGTCTATATAGCATTTCTTCATTTCATTTTTAATATCTATGGGTATAATCTTTCCCTCATTAAAACTCATTTATTTCACCTCGTATTAGACTATACATCTAGATTGCTAACTTTATTAGCATTCTTCTGTATGAATTCTCTTCTTGGTTCAACCTTATCTCCCATAAGGATTGTAAATATCTCATCAGCTGCCATAGCATCTTCAATGTTAGCTCTTAATAAGATTCTTTCTTCTGGGTTCATTGTTGTATCCCATAACTGAGATGCATTCATCTCTCCTAGACCTTTATATCTTTGTATGCTTACAGTGCTATCCTTACCACCAAACTCTTCCATCTTCGCATCTAGCTCAGAATCTGAATAACAATAAGCTTCTTTTTTACCTTTTGAAAGCTTATAAAGTGGTGGTTGAGCTATACATACATGACCTTGTTCAACAAGCTCTCTCATATATCTGTAGAAGAATGTTAATAATAATGTTCTAATGTGTGCTCCATCAACATCAGCATCAGTCATGATTATTATTCTGTGATATCTTATCTTCTCTATATCAAACTCAGGTCCAATTCCTCCACCTATTGCTGTAACAAGTGATCTTATAGTATCTGAACCTAATATTTTATCTAATCTTTGCTTCTCAACATTCATAATTTTACCTCTTAACGGTAAAATAGCTTGGAATTGTCTATCTCTTCCTTGCTTAGCTGAACCACCCGCAGAATCTCCCTCAACAATGTAAATTTCACATTCTTTAGGATCTTTAGATGAACAATCTGCAAGTTTTCCCGGTAATGAACTTCTTTCAAGAACTGATTTTCTTGTAAGTTCTCTTGCTTTTCTTGCTGCTTCTCTAGCTCTTGATGCAACTAAAGCTTTTTCAATAATAATTTTACCAACAGCAGGGTTTTCTTCTAAGAATTCTGCAATTCCAGCACCTGCTACTGTTTCAACAGCACTTCTAGCTTCTGTATTACCAAGTTTAGTTTTTGTTTGACCTTCAAATTGAGGTTCTGTTAACTTTACAGAAATAACAGCTGTTAAACCTTCTCTTATATCATCCCCTGAAAGGTTTTTATCATTCTCTTTGATATGCCCGAATTTTCTAGCATAATCATTGATTATTCTTGTAAGAGATGTTTTAAATCCTGCAAGGTGTGTTCCACCCTCAATAGTGTCAATATTATTAGCAAAAGTGAAAATATTTTCGTTATATCCATCATGATACTGAAGTGCAACTTCAACCATAATTTCATCTTTTTCACCTTCAACATAAATTGGTTCCTCATGTAGAGGCTCTTTATTTCTATTTAAGTATGAGACAAATGACTTAATTCCACCTTCATAATGGAAATTCTCAGTAACTACTTCATCTTCTCTCTCATCAATTAATTCAATTCTTATTCCTTTATTTAAAAATGCAAGTTCTCTTAATCTTTGAGCAAGCACTTCAAAATCATAAACTGTATCCTCAAAAATTGTTACATCTGGCTTAAAGAATACTGCTGTACCAGTAGTTTCAGATGTACCAACAACCTCTAAATCAGAAACTACGTTTCCTTTTTGATATGATTGTCTGTATTTTTTCCCATCTCTACTAACTGTTACTGAACAATCTTCTGATAATGCATTAACAACAGATGCTCCAACTCCATGAAGTCCCCCTGAAACCTTGTAGCCTCCACCACCGAACTTTCCACCAGCGTGTAGGACTGTCATAATAACCTCAACAGTTGGTTTTCCCATCTTAGGATGCATACCTACAGGCATACCTCTTCCATTGTCTGTAACTGTTATTGAGTCATCTTTATGAATATATACTTTTATCGTGTCACAGTATCCAGCTAATGCCTCATCTATACTATTATCCACTATCTCATAAACTAAATGGTGTAATCCTCTTGAACTTGTACTTCCTATGTACATTCCAGGTCTTTTTCTTACTGCCTCAAGACCTTCTAAAACCTGTATCTGACTCGCATCATAGTTTTGATTATTTTCTTCTAACATATAATTCCTCCTACTATATACACTTACCCTCAAAGCTTTAAGGCTAAAGCATTAAGATTTAAGGATGTTGACTATAATTAACATCAGTCCTCTTTGTAAGTGTTGCTGATGATATTGGTGATAGATAAACTCTGCTCATCTTATCAACTTCTGCAATAACAAATGATTTTGGTTTTTCATTAGTTATTCTTTCAACAAAACCATCTTCATCTGCCATTCTTAAAAATTGAATAGTGTCTGAGCTATCCATAGCAGATTGTATATCAAATATACCTATAACATCTTTAATGGGAACTACTACATTTTCCCCTAAGTGTAGAAACACACATATTCCTCCTTCTTAAGCATTAATAATTCCTTCTTTAACTTTAAAAACCTTAGAATTTTCATCTAAATAATTAGTTAAATCTTCTATTCCTGTGCAGGTTATAATGCTTTGTATTTCTTGTATAGACCTAAGCACATACGCTTTTCTGCTAAAGTCTAATTCAGATAAAACATCATCTAAAAGCAAAACAGGAAACTCTCCTGTGAGTTCCTTTATAATTCTAAGCGATGCAAATTTTATAGTTAGGACTGCTGTTCTTTGCTGTCCTTGTGATCCATAAATCTTTGAATCCATTTTATTAATTAGAATACTAAAATCATCTCTATGAGGACCAATAGAGGTGATTCTTTTCTCAATATCTTTTTTTCTAACAAGCTTTAATTGCTCAATTAAACTATTTTCAATGTTTTCTAAATTCTTGACAGTAGAAAGATATTTAAACTCTATCTCTTCCTTTCCACTAGTTATATCCTTGTGAATATCCTCGGAATATAAGTTTAATTTTTTTAGATAAGCAATTCTAGATGCAATTATTAATGCACCATATTGAGCTAGTTGCATATCATAGATATCAAGCATAGATTCATCTAAATTCCTATTTTTTAAGACAGTATTTCTCTCTGCTAAAATCTTATTATATTGAACAAGATTATAATAATACTTAGAATTTAACTGACATAGCTCCATGTCTATGAACTTTCTTCTTACACCAGGAGATTCCTTAACGATTCTTAAGTCTTCAGGAGAGAACATAACTACATTAAAGGTCCCTACTAATTCACCAATCTTCGAAACCTTAATAGAATTTATTGATATTGCTTTTTTTCCATCTTTTAATATGTTTATATCTAATCTTTTATCTAATCTGTTCCTTGCTACTTCTAATCTAATAAATGCTTTTTCTGCATTAACATCTATTAATTCTTTATCTTTATTAGTTCTATGGGACTTTGCAAAAGCACAATAATAAATAGCTTCTAAGACGTTAGTTTTCCCTTGTGCATTGTCTCCCATAAATACATTTACATGTTTGCCTAGTTCTATGCCTAGACTTTTATAATTCCTGTAATTTAATAATTGTAAACTCTTTATATACATAAAAACACCTATTCTAATTATACCATATTCCATGTAATAAAGTGGCGGTTAATTAAATAATCTTATAAATTTCTTCTTGGAATTCTATTTGATCTCCAAGTCTTAATTTTTTTCCTCTTTGAGTGCAAACTTCACCATTTACTAAAACTACACCTTCTTTTATGTAGAATTTAGCTTCTGACCCTAAACTTACAGCTCCACACCACTTTAGGAATGAATCTAATTTTATATATTCTGTTTCAATTTTTACATTTTCCATAACTTACGTAAAACTATGGGCACTTGCTCATAGTCTTTCTCCTTTTTTTCTATATATTTAATTATTATCATAAATCAGTTTAATTATAACAACTTTGCTAATTCTTTAAAGTTATTAACATTACTAACATGTTATCCCCAAAATCTGTGGATAAACCTGTTTATATGTGGATAAATATTCAGATGAAGAAGCCTTCACCTGAACATAAATCAATTATACTCTTTTTTTGTGAATTATTTTGCCATTCTAACTGGTAAAACTAAATATTCACAATCATCATTTTCTCTATTTTTAATTATACAAGGTGATATTCCACTTGTAAGTCTCATTTGAATAGTTTCTTCTTCCATGTTTTTAAGAACATCTAGTAAGTATTTTGAGTTAAAGGCAATTTGTAAATCTTCACCTTGAGTTTCTATAGCAACTTCTTCTCTAACTTTACCAAGTTGTGAGTTAGAAGTAATAACCATTGTGTCATTATCTATATGGAACTTAACAAGATTTGTATTACCATCCTTAGCCATTAATGATGCTCTTTCTATACCATTTTGAAGTTCTTGTCTATTAACATCAACTAATATTTTATGCTCTTTTGGAAGTAATGAGCTATAACTTATAAACTCACCCTCTAAAAGTCTTGAAATAATTTTAGTTTTTCCCATATTGAATAATATATGATTGCTTGTAAATGTGATTTCAACAATAGTGTTTGCGTCATCTAATATTTTTGAAACCTCGTTGAATGTTTTACCAGGAATAACTACTTTAATTTCATTTGGATTATCTATAAATTCTCTTCTTAATGCTAATCTATATCCATCTAATGCAACTAAGTTTAACTTAGAGTCTCTAACCTCAAATAAGATACCTTGAAGTATAGGTCTTGTTTCATCTTGTGCTGTTGCAAAAGAAGTTCCTTTTATCATATTTTTTAATAAACCTTGAGGTATACAGAAAACTTTATCCTCAGCTATTGTTGGTAAGCTTGGGAAATCTTCTGAACTCATGTGTAAAATATCAAATACTGATTTTGCACATTCGATTTTTAAAATATTATTTTCATCTGTTGAGATAGTAACATCTGCATTTGGTAATTTTCTAACTATCTCTCCTAAAATTTTAGCATCAACAACTATACTACCATCTTCAATAACATCTGCTTCTATTTTAGTCTCAATACTTACATCCTTATCAGAACCAATAAATGTTATCACATTATTTCTACACTCTATAAACATACCTTCTAGAATAGGCATAGTTGTTCTACCTGTTATTGCTTTTTGTGCTATAGCTATAGCGTCTTGTAATTTACCTTTTTCACATATAAATTTCATTTAGAAATCCTCCTTAAAATTTTAGATAAATGTATCTTCGAATTTACCTAAAAGATAGATATAAATATATAGATAATTTATATAGTAATAGTAGTAAGGGCTGTGGATAATGTGGATAACTATTCACAGCCTAGGCACAGAGCCGTTTTAGCTTGTGGATAAACCTGTGGATAAATCGCATAGTTATCCACAGGTTTTTTTTGACTTGTGGATAACTTTTTTATGTATTATTTTATCCACAGAAAGTTATCCACAGGTTGTGGATTATTTAAGCCCTAACTTATTACTAATATCATTAATCATATTTTGTAAAGCTTCATCTGTCTTATAACTTTCGGAAATTTTTTCATATGCATGAATTACAGTTGTATGATCTCTACCACCAAATTCTTCTCCGATTTTAGGTAGAGACATATCTGTTAATTTTCTACTTAAGTACATGGCAATCTGTCTAGGATAGGCTATTGTACGAGTTCTTCTTTGTGACTTTAAATCTTCAACTCTTAAATTGAAGTAATTAGCCACAGCTTCTTGAATAGTTTCCACAGTTACTGCTGTAGTTCCCTTGTTTGCAATAATATCTTTAAGGGCTTCTGCAGCTAGTTCGACAGATATTTCTCTATTAGTTAGAGATGAATAAGCTAATATTCTAATTAAAGCGCCTTCAAGCTCTCTTATGTTCGATTTAATTTTTGTTGCAACATATACCATAACATCATTTGATACATTTAGATGTTCTGAATCTGCTTTCTTCTTTAGTATTGCCATTCTAGTTTCAAAATCAGGTGCTTGAATATCTGCTATTAAGCCCCATTCGAATCTAGATCTTAATCTATCCTCTAGAGTCGGTATTTCCTTAGGTGGTCTATCTGATGAGAGGATTATTTGCTTATTCGCTTCATGTAGTGCATTGAAAGTATGGAAAAACTCTTCTTGAGTTCTTTCTTTCCCTGCAATGAATTGGATATCATCAATAAGCAATACATCTATATTTCTATATTTGTTCCTGAATTCTTCATTCTTGTCATCTTTTATTGCATTTATAAGTTCATTTGTAAATTTTTCTGAAGAAACATACATTACTTGTGCTTTTGGGTTCTCTTTTAATATATAATGCCCGATTGCGTGCATTAAATGGGTTTTCCCAAGACCTACTCCTCCATAAATGAAAAGAGGGTTATAGGCTTTAGCAGGTGATTCAGCTACTGCAAGTGATGCTGCATGAGCAAATCTATTACTATTTCCTATAACAAATGAATTGAATGTATACTTAGGATTTAATGTAGTGCACATTTCATCATTTATCATAATAGAATTATCAATAGATGCTTCTGGTTCAACAATAACTTCAGCAGGATCTTCAACTTCTTCTTCAGTTTCACTTTCTAGACGAAACTCAACATCCATTGTTTTGGATGTCACAATCTTTAAAGCTTCGATTATTAAGTCTTTGTAACGTTTATCTAGAATACCACGGGTGAATTCATTTGGAACAGTAAGAGTTAATACATAGTCACTAAGTGAGTGAGGTTCACAACATTTAATCCAAGTATTAAAACTAATTTCAGTCAAATCACTTTTGATGATTTTTCGCGCTTCTTCCCAGGTACTATTTAGATTATTTTCCATTTTAATCCTCCGATACCTAATAATTATAATAATAGTAATAAAAACATAGTATATAATCTAAAAAAATGTTTATCCACAAGTTATCCACAGACTTATCCACAATAGGGACAAGCAAAAAGTCCTGTTATAAACAATCCACAACTACCTGTGGATAAATCTGTGGATTAACATAATAAATATTTGTTTATCCACAGCCTGTGGATAAATTAATCCACAATAAAATATTTATGTAAAGTCGCTATTTATAAGAGTTTAAGTAATATAAATAATTGCTGAAAAAAAGTTATAAACAGTTTATCCACAGGGTTATCAACAGGTGTGGATAACTTGTACATTTATCCACATTTTAATAGATTTACTTATATATATTAACATAATTAGACATAGCGTAGCAATAGTTATCCACAGAAAAAGCTTGTCTGTGGATAAAGTTATATGTGGATAAACTATAAAAATCTATTGGTAAAAAAATCCTGTGGATAACTCTGTGCATAACTTTAATTTGCTGGAAAATATTCTCATATTTAAAAAATAAAAAACCTACTTATTATATATATAAATATATATATTTTTTTTGAAAATTTATTTAATAATAGATACAGGGTGTCTCTATTTTCTTGACATACTTAAATTTGAACTATATAATTAAACAGTAAAACTTTAAAAGTGAATACGTATAGTTTTTTACTATAAAAAATATTTTGTTGAAGGGGGTGTAGTTTCAATGTTCATGACATACCAACCAAAAAAGAGACAAAGAAAAAAAGAGCACGGTTTCAGAAAAAGAATGAAAACTAAAGCTGGAAGAAATATCTTAAAAGCTAGAAGACAAAAAGGTAGAAAAAGATTAACAGCATAAGGGCCACTATAATGTGGTCTTTTTCTGTAATAAAAACAGAAAGTTAAGGAGAGAAATCTTTCGAATGAGCGTAGAATCACTAAAAAAGAATAGAGAATTTAGACTTGTTTATAGAAGAGGGGAGTCCTTAGCTAACAAACTACTAGTTCTTTATGTATTTAAAAATAGAAGAAACAGAGATGAAAAAAATTTACCTTATAATAAGGTAGGAATATCTGTGAGTAAAAAAGTTGGAAAGAGCGTAGTAAGAAGTAGAGTCAAAAGACTTGTTTATGAATCATATAGATTAAACTGTAGTGATATCAAACAAGGATATGATTTTATTTTTATAGCTAGAAATCCTATTGTGGGAAAATCTTATCAAGAAGTAGAAAGTGCAGTAAAGCATCTACTTAAAAAGGCGGGATTACAATATGATCAAAAAGTTCTTGATAGCGGGAGTAAAGTTCTATAGAAAATATATTTCTCCTATGAAAGGGAGAGCAACGTGCATTTATTTGCCTACATGTTCACAGTATGCAATAGATGCTATTACTAAATATGGGGCTTTAAAAGGAAGTTTCATGGCAATAAAGAGAATTCTCAGGTGCCATCCATTTCATGAAGGTGGATATGATCCTGTTAAATAAATAAAAATTCTAATAAATATTCTAGGAGGGGATTTAGAGTTTGTATGCAATTCTAGCACCTATTACTAATGTTTTAACTAGCATTTTTATGGCATTTTACAATTTTGTAAAATCTATCGGTATTTCTGAAACAGGATACGCGTTGGTTGCAGCTGTATTTTTAGTTACATTATTAGTAAGGTTAATAATTTTACCTTTAACTATTAAACAAATGAGATCTACTGCGAAGATGCAGGAAATACAACCATTAGTTAAAAAGGCACAGGAAAAATATAAGGGGAATCCTGAAAAAGCAAATGCTGAGGTAATGAGAATTTACAAGGAAAACAAAGTATCAATGTCTGGTGGATGTTTACCTTTAGTAATTCAAATGCCAATATTATTTGCATTATATGATGTTTTTAGAGCTGTTGGTAATATGCCTTTAATGCATGACGCATCGTTCTTATGGATACATAACTTAGGTGGTCATGATCCGTATTATATTTTACCGGTATTATCAGGTCTTACAACATACTTATCATCATACTTAATGCAAAAAGGTTCTGGTTCAGGAGCTAACAGTCCAATTCCTATGGGTACAATGAACATCGTTATGGGTGTTATGCTTGGGGTTATGTCAATGCAATTCCCAGCACTACTTGTATTCTACTGGATAATTGGTAATGTAATTCAAATGGTTCAAACTTATTTCTTAATTATCTTACCTAAGAAAAGAAAAGATAGAAAAGCAGCTTTAGAAGCTGGTGTTATTGACGTTAAAGTTAGTGATAGTAAAAAGAAAAATAAAAAGAAATAATTGTTTATAACTCAAGGTTGGTGAAAAGGATATGGAGACTAGAGAGTTTAATGGAAAAACTGTAGAAGAAGCTTTAAAAATAGCTTTGAAAGAGTTTGATGTTACAGAAGATAAAGTCGAATATACCATAACTGATGAAGGGAGTAAGGGCTTGTTCAGTTTTATCGGAGCAAGACCTGCTAGAATAAGAGTTACGTTAAAGAAAAAGCCTGTAGAGGATGGAATAAATTTTCTTAAGGAATTGCTTAAGAAGATGGGTATTGAAGCAGAAGTTTTATTAGAAGAAAAAAAGAATCAAGCTTACTATAATATTTCAGGTGAAAATATAGGAAATGCTATTGGTTATAGAGGTGAAACTTTAGATGCTATTCAATATTTATTGAGTGCTTACGTAAATAAGGACAGATCGAATGGTTATAAAAAGGTTGTTTTAGATGCAGGGGCTTATAGACAAAAGAGAGAAGAGACTATAAAGAAACTAGCATTGAAAACTGCTTATAAGGCTAAGAAGTATAATAGGACAATTAAATTTGAGCCTATGAACCCTTATGAGAGAAAAATCATTCATACAGTTCTTCAGGATGACAAACAAGTAGTAACTTATAGTGAAGGTACTGAACCTTACAGAAGAGTTATTGTTAGTTTAAAGTAGAGAGAAGCCAATAGGGCTTCTTTTTTTTCTGAAATTTATTATGTGAATAGTTCTTTGACTTATTAAGTTTACTTAGGTAAAATAAGTATTAGATTTTTAATAGAATTAAGAGTTTTTTTTTGAAAATTTATATATAAAATTAGTTTTATAAGGAGGTAGTAATGAGAGAGTTTGATACTATTGCAGCTATTGCAACAGCTCTTGGAGAAGGTGGAATTGCTATTATAAGAGTATCTGGTAGTGAATCGCAAAAGATTGTGGATAAAATATTTAAGTCTGCAAATGGGCAAGATATTTTTTCTATGAAGCCTTATACTATGAGATATGGTCATATTATTGATTCAGAGAATAACATAATTGATGAAGTTATTGTGAGTTTTATGAAAGGACCAAGAAGTTTTACTGCTGAGGATACTATAGAAATAAATTGTCATGGTGGAGTTATTTCTACAAATGCAGTTTTACAGGAAGTGATTAAGGCAGGTGCAAGACTTGCAGAGCCAGGAGAATTTACAAAGAGAGCATTCTTAAATGGTAGAATAGATTTAAGTCAGGCAGAGGCTGTTATGGACATTATTACAGCTAAAACTGAGCTGTCAATGAAGTCTGCTATGAGACAGAGTGAAGGAAGACTTTCAAAGGAAATAAATAGACTTAGAAAGGATACTTTAGATGTTCTAGCTCTTATTGAATATGCTGTTGATTTTACAGAAGATGAGGAAGAGGTTGACCCAAGTATAAATATTGATGTTAAAAATGGCGTTGAAAAATTAATATCAGAGGTTGATGGGCTTATTAAAAGTGCTGATGAGGGTAAACTTATAAGAGATGGTCTTAGTATTGCGATTGTAGGTAAGCCAAACGTTGGAAAGTCTTCTTTATTAAATGTTCTTTTAAATGAGAGAAGAGCTATAGTTACTGATATTGCAGGAACTACTAGAGATGTTATCGAAGAGTATATAAATCTTGATGGTATACCTGTTAGAATAATAGATACAGCAGGAATTAGGGAAACTGAAGATGTTGTTGAAAAAATAGGTGTGGAAAAATCTAAAGAGAAAATTGATGAAGCAGACCTTGTTGTGTTTATGCTTGATACAAGTAGAGTTTTAGATGATGAAGACATGGAAATAATCAATTATATTAAGGAGAAAAAGTATATAGTTTTACTTAATAAAGTTGATTTAGAAAGAAAAATAGATGATGCTGCAATTGCAGAGCTTTCTAATAAGATAGAAATTTCAGCTAAAGAGAATTTAGGAATTGATGTTTTAAAGGCGAAAATAAAGGACTTATTCTTTAGTGGAAATATTGATACGGAGAGTTTAATTGTTACTAACACAAGACATAAACAGGCGTTATATAGGGCTATAGAAAACTTAGAGAGTGGTCTTGATGGGATCAATAGAAATGAGTTTTTAGATTTAGTGTCTATTTATGTTATGTCTGCTTTAAAAGCATTAGGAGAAATTACCGGAGCAGAGGTTGAAGAAGATTTAGTAAATAAAATATTTATGGAGTTTTGTTGTGGTAAGTAATTAATGGAGGATAAAAGATATGAGTTATAATGCAGGAGAATATGATGTAGTTGTTATTGGGGCAGGTCATGCTGGAGTTGAAGCTGGACTTTCAGCTGCTAGAATGGGATGTAAAACTCTTCTTTGTACATTAAGTTTAGAGTCAGTTGCTATGATGCCTTGTAATCCTAATATAGGTGGAACAGCTAAAGGACATATAGTTAGAGAAATAGATGCTCTTGGTGGAGAGATGGGGAAGAATATAGATAGATCATACATCCAAACTAAGATGCTTAATACATCAAAAGGACCAGCTGTTCACTCACTTAGAGCACAGGCTGATAAACATTTATACCAACAAGAAATGAAAAGAATTATTGAAAGACAAGATAATCTCGATTTAAGACAACTTGAAGTTGTAGATGTAGATGTGAAAGATGGGGCCGTAGTTGGAGTTTTAACTAGAAATGGTGGATACTTTAAGTGTAAAGCTGTAGTTTTAACTAGCGGAACATACCTTAAGAGTAAAATATACATAGGAGAAAACTCATTCTATGAGGGACCTAATGGACTTATGCCAGCTAATAATTTATCAGCTAAGCTTTTAGATCTTGGAATAGAACTTAGAAGATTTAAAACAGGAACACCTTGTAGGGTTAATAAAAGATCAATAGATTTTTCAAAGCTTATAGAGCAACCTGGAGATTCTGAGGTTTCACCATTCTCATTTATGAATGATAAAAATGAGAAGAAGCAGATCTCTTGCTGGCTTGCGTATACAAATGATAAGACACAAGCTGTTATTGAAGCTAATATGGATAGATCACCAATGTATAATGGTACTATTAAAAGCATAGGTCCAAGATATTGTCCATCAATAGAGGATAAAATGAAGAGATTCCCAGATAAAATAAGACATCAAATTTTCCTTGAGCCAGAAGGTTCAGACACAGAAGAGATGTACGTTGGAGGAATGTCATCATCACTTCCAGAAGATGTTCAAATCGCAATGATAAGAACTATGGAAGGGTTTGAAAATGCTGAAGTTATGAGAACTGGATATGCGATTGAGTATGATTGTATTGATGCTACAATTCTTTTACCAAGTCTTGAGATGAAGGCTATAAAAGGTTTCTTTGCTGCTGGGCAAGTTAATGGAAGTTCAGGATATGAAGAAGCCGCAGGACAAGGGCTTGTTGCAGGTATGAATGCTGCTCTTAAGGTTAAAGGAAAAGAGCCTATGGTTCTTAAGAGATCTGATGCATATATAGGAGTTCTTATAGATGATCTTGTTACTAAGGGAACAACAGAACCTTATAGAATGATGACTTCAAGAGCTGAATATAGACTTTTATTAAGACAAGATAATGCAGATTTAAGACTTACAGAAATGGGAAGAGAAGCTGGGCTTGTTTCAGATGAGAGATATGCTATATTCCAAGAAAGAAAGAAAATGATAGAAAATGAAATCCAAAGATTAAAAGAGGTTTCAGTTACTACTAGAAAAGAAACTAATGAGTTAATTGCTAGTCTTGGCAGTACAGAGCTTAAGAAACCAATAAGTTTATATGAGCTAATTAAAAGACCAGAACTTGACTACTATATAGTAGAACAATTAGATTCAGAAAGACCAGAATTGCCTATAAGTATAGGTGAGCAAATGAATATAATGGCTAAATATGAAGGGTATATAAATAATCAACTAGAACAGGTTGAAAAGTTTAAAAAGTTAGAGAAAAAGCTTATACCTGAAGATACAGATTATAGTACAATTCATAACTTAAGAACAGAAGCTGTTCAGAAGTTAACAAAAATTAAGCCTTTAAATATAGGTCAGGCATCAAGAATATCTGGGGTTTCACCAGCTGATATATCAGTATTACTAATTTACTTAGAACAAATCAAGAAGTAATAACTTTGATAGTTTGTTTGTTTAAAGATTAGAGAAACTGGCATAGTAGCTATAAAATAAAATTTGAGATATTATATATATTAAACCTGTGGATAAATATTAAAAAAAGTTATCCACAGGTTTGTGTTTAGAATACTAATTTAATTTTATCCACAGGGTAAAAGTATTGGAGGAGTTTAATGAAATATTATGATTTAATGAAGGCAGCTTGTGATAGAGTGTCGATGGAATTTAATGAAGATAAATATAATAAATTTATGAAGTATAAAGAGTTACTTCAAGAATGGAATGAAAAAATAAATTTAACTGCAATAACAGATGATGAGGGAATAGTAAAAAAACATTTTATTGATTGTATAAACGCTTTCTCAATTTCAGAATTTAAAGATGCACAAACTTTAATAGATGTAGGAACAGGAGCTGGGTTCCCAGGTATACCTATAGCTATAATGAGAGATGATTTAGAAGTTACACTTTTAGATGCACTTAATAAAAGAGTTAACTTTTTAAATATAGTTATTGAAGAACTTGGCTTAAAAAATGTTCAAACAGTTCATTCAAGAGCTGAAGAGGGTTCTAGAAAAGAAGAATATAGAGAGAATTTTGATATAGCAACATCAAGAGCGGTTGCTAATATGAGCATGCTTGCAGAATTTTGTATGCCATATGTCAAAGTCGGAGGGTATTTTATTCCTTTAAAAGGACCTAGTATAGAAGAAGAAATGCAAAGAGGAACTAATGCTGTTAAAATTCTTGGTGGTACAGTTAAGGATGTTATCGAAGTTGAAATAGAAGAAACTGATTTAAAACATAATTTAGTTGTGGTAAGTAAAACTAAACCATGCGCTAAAAAATATCCTAGAAATATGGGGAATATTAAGAAAAATCCATTAAAATAATAAAAATAAAAAGAGAGAGTAGATATTTATGCTTATGATAGATAATATTAATACTTTTCTACTTTATTTTATTTTTATGTTAAATGCAGATTTTATCCTAGATAGACGATTTAAGAAAGACAAAAAACACTATTTTTTGTTTTTTGTCTTTTATATAATAGGAATACTTTTAATTTATTTAGTTGAAAGATTTAATATGTACATAATGGTGCTTTTACCATATTTGAATAAGTTTTTTCAAGTATTTATTATATATACAATTACTAATTTTATTTTATATAAGAATAGATTTAGAGAAACTATTTTTATATCATTAGAAACTTATATTATATATACATTAGTTGAAAATCTTATTTATTATTTAGGCTATTCTTGCCTAGATTTTATAAATAGATTTTATACTATAGATATAATCAATAATATGATTTCTAACAAGATTATTTTTATAATATTTAGTATTAGTATATATATATTAGTGCAGTATTTCTTCACCAAAAAATGGATAGATAACAGTGATTTGTTTATGCTTTTAGATAAAAAAAACTATTGTGCATTGCTATTTATCTTGTTAATATTTTTCTACTTTTTCATATCTGTAACTTTACATGTATTTAAAGTCATGTTTAGCTCAATAGATATAGTATCTATAACCATAATTTATATAGTAGTTTTTTTAACTTTAAGTTTTTGTGTTTTATATTTTTTGAAAATAAATTTAGAGCTAGAAGAGAAGGAAAAAGAGCTAAAAAAGTATATTGAATTAAAAGAGCAAAGTTATGAAGAGATTGTTTCATCAGCACAAGAGATGCGAAAACTTTCTCATGATATAAAAAATCATAATAATATTCTAGAAATGTTATTAAGGGATCAGAAAGTTGAAGAGGCTATTAACTATTTAGATACTATAGGTGAGGAAGTTGAGATTAGAAATAAGCTTAAATTTTGTAAAAATCTAATTTTGAACTCTGTTATTAGAAGTAAAATAGGGGAATTTGCAAAAAATGATATAAATTTTACGTATGATTTAAAAATTTATAAAGAGATAAAGATGACAGACTTTGATATTGTAACATTGTTTATGAATCTTTTAGATAATGCTATTGAGGCATGCAAAAAAGTTGATAATGATAGGTTCATTAATTTGAAAATAAAAACTATTGAGAATAAGATGATGGTAGAGATTGAAAATTCTAGTGATATTAAAGAGGATTGTGTATATCAAAATATTATGACGAGTAAAAGTGATAAGGCTCATCATGGGTTTGGTACAAAAAATATCAAAGATGTTGTTCATAAATACTCAGGAAATGTAAGATTTACAAATGATAATTATAAATTTAAAGTAGTGCTTTATATTAATATATAAATAAAAAAAAGACTTAGCGTTTGCTAAGTCTTTTTTGTTTAGAAATTACATTTTCCAAACGTTTGTCATGATTAAGAATCCTGGAATCCAAGCTGTTACAACACCTTCGATTATACTTAACCAAGGAGTGAACCACTTAAGATCTTTCTTAAGTACAAGTTCGATCCAAGCTGTGATCCAAAGAACTCCCCATAACCACCAGATGATTGCCATCATGATGTCGTATGGATTGCTAGGACCGCTCATCCATTGAAGAATACCAGCTGGTATTGTTGTTATAGTTACATATAAACAGAACCAACCGAATACTCTACCTTCTAAGTTGAAGATTGAGTTTATTCCTATGAATAAATATGTAAATCCGAATAATAATCCTGTTGCACTAGCATAATATGGAGCCATATTGTTTGGATTTTGAGCTTGTGCTATAAGTAAACTACCAAAGTTCATTGTTATTGATAATCCACCAGTAAATAAGTTCATAATTGCTTGAGCTTTAGGGTCGATATTAGTAAGTCTAGCTATACCGTTTATAATTAAGACAACCCCAACGTATAATAATACTGCACCTAACATGCGGACACCTCCAATTAATTTAATTTTTAATTGAAAATACATTTATTAATAATTCAACTCAAAAAAATCCAATATATTAATAATTATATTTTCTGTTTGCTTTATATTAATGTTATACACCTAAGTGATTATTATTACAAAGCAAATATATTAACAAATCATTAATAAATACTTTTTACTCCCTATAATTACACTATCAATAATTCATTCACTACATTTAAAATGCTATTAATAAATAAAAAAAATCAATTTATTAATATTTGGTTAAATTTAATAATAGTTTATGAAATTTTAAAAGGGTAAAGAGTATAATTGTTTTTTTTAAGAATAAATTTGAATGTATTTATGCACACTTAGTATGCACAATGTATGTGTTTTTTATTTATAAATTTTTAAATAAGTGAAAATTTATACTATAATATTAGTAATAGTCACTTAAAATTTTGTAGGGAGAGATTTCGTTATGATAAAAGTTGCAATATGTGATGATCAAGTTGTATATTCTGAATACATAAGCAAATCAATTCAAAGAATATGTAAGAAAGAAAATATAAATGCAGCGATAGATATATTTAAATCAGGGGAGGAATTTTTAGACGCTTTTAGAGAAAGTGGATACTCTTATAATATACTTTTCTCAGACATATTAATGGGTGAAATTACAGGTGTAGAATTAGCAAAGCAATTAAAGGAACTAAATAAGAGCATACAAATAATATTTGTTACAGTAAGTATGGATTATATATTTGATGGTTATGATGTTGGAGCTTTGAATTATATATTAAAACCTATAAATGAAGAGAAGTTAGAAGAGCAATTTTTAAAAGCTGTTAATAATATAGTTTATAAAAAGAATAAGGATTTATTTTATGTAAATAAAAAATCGGCAATAAAAACTGTTGATATAAATTCTATTATATATTTTGAAGTTAATAATAGGATTATAACGTTAGTATCAGAAAATGAAGAAATTGAATTTTACGATAAGATGGACAATATAGAACAGAAGCTTAAATCGTATTATTTTGTGAAACCACATAGAAGTTATATTGTAAATTGTAAGTACATAGAAGAAATAAAAAAGAACGAGTTAATACTTAAAAATGGGACTACAATTCCTATTAGTAGATTAAATATAAAGAGTATAAAAGAAAAATTCATAGACTATTTAGAGAATAGTTAACTAAATGTGATAATTTATTATATTTTAGGAAATAAATTACTGTATTTATTGACAACCGAATGTGTATTTATTAACATATTACTATGTAATTTGTGGAAAATTAATAAAGTGTGAGGGATGGTACGATTTATGCACAACCAAGTAATTTATGTTCAGATTGATAATCTTAGACCGAATGCTTATCAACCTAGAAAATATTTTAATGAAGAAGCGTTACAGGAATTATCTCAATCTATAAGACAATATGGGATTATACAGCCTATAACGGTAAGAAGAATGGGAAATATGTTCGAAATAGTAGCAGGTGAAAGAAGATGGAGAGCTTCAAAACTTGCAGGGCTTAGTAAAGTTCCGTGTGCAATTGTTGATATAACAAACGTTGAGTCAGCTGAGATTGCTCTTTTAGAAAATTTACAAAGAGAAGATTTAAACTTTATAGAAGAGGCAGAAGCTTATTTTAATTTAATAAATGATCATAAGTTTACGCAAGAGAAGTTAGCGGATAAGATGGGAAAAAAACAATCAACTATAGCAAACAAACTTAGGTTGTTGAAATTACCTTCTGAAGTAAGAAAAAAATGTTTAAGCAATGAGTTAACAGAAAGGCATACTAGGGCATTACTTTCATTACCTACAGAAAGTCTTCAATTAGAAGTTGTAGATGAAATTGTAAAGAACTCACTTAACGTAAAGAAAACAGAAGAATTGATAAATAAAATTTTACTTAAATTAGCTGGTGAAGATTTAAATGATACAGGAAAGAAAAATATAAAAGCATCATTTCCAACAAAAATATATGTTAATTCTATAAAACAAATTTTTGATAAATTTAAAATACCAGCTAAGTATACATCAAAGGATTGTGGAGATTCTGTACAAATAACAATAACAATTCCAAAAAGTAAAAAATAGTGTAATCATAAATTAATCATATTTTAAATTTGATATGATAATATCTACTTAAGCATCTTATATAATATAAGATGCTTAAGTTACTTTTAGGAGGAATTTTAATGAAGGGGAAATCGATAATTTTGGGTGGCATAGCTATTGTTGTTGTCGTTGGTGCAACTAATTTAATTTATAGCCTTTGTGATAAGATTAAACAAGATCATGCACCAAAGCCTGTTGTACAAACACAAGCACAAATTCAAAATCAAGAGGCTGAGAATATAACACCAAAGCAAAAGGAAATAGCATTACTGAAATCACAATTATTATATTTAATTTCAGATAAAGTTAAATTTGGGACTGTTAATCAAAATATCTTAGATCAAATGAAAGGATTGTTAGATGCTAAAACGAGCGGAGTAGTAAAGATTAATGTTAAAAATGCAGAATCTATAAAAAATAACATTACAACTTACTGGGCTGCAGAAAATCATTTTTCAACTGAAGATGGAGTTGCTATAGCAAAAGATTTTTCAACATATATAAATAATTTAGTTAATTATTTAAATGAGGGAATAAAAACAGGCGAACTTAATGTTAGTGATATGCCACAGTTTGGTGCTAGTAATTTTACAAAGTTAGATAATGATATGAATAATACAAAGATACAATTATTAGGTCTTGGTTCAAGTTTAGACTTAAGTTCACAAACCCCGTTTACAATACAAAATAGTAATAAGTTACAAAACCCTTATTAAAATGTTCCACGTGGAACATTTTTAATAAACATTATAATAGATTAATTTTAGATTTTTTTTGCAAATACAAAATGTTCTACGTAGAACATTTTTTAAAACAATTATACAAAAAAGAGAGAAGTTAAAGTTTTGCCTAAGCTTATATTATTTGATAGTCAATTTTTCAAATACTCCTAATGACTATAAGTAAGACATAAAAATATAACCTGTTAGATAATTTAGAGTTTAAATTGAAGGTAAATAAATGCTTAAAATAACTAAGTATATATCTACTTAGTTGTTGATATTTGAAAGCTGTTATTTATAAGTAATAATAGTTCAAAAAAAGTTAAACAAATAAAAAGGTTTTGAAACAATATTATTCTTTTAATATAATATGTAAGCCTATATAATATTTATTAGGGGAAGGGAGGTGAACTTCTCAAGTGATTAAATTAATCTATTTGAGATAATATGATTATGAAAACTATATGTATTTTTAATCAAAAGGGTGGCGTTGGAAAAACAACAACAAATATAAATATTTGTTCTTATCTCGCTACACAAGGCTATAAGATATTAGCAATCGATATAGACCCACAGGGGAATACAACAAGTGGGTTAGGAATTGATAAAAGAAAGATAACTAAATCGATGTATGATGTTTTATGTGGAACAACAGAATTAAATGAAATAATAATACAAAGTCAATTAGTAGAGAACTTATTTGTAGCTCCAGCGAATATGGATTTAGCAGGAGCAGAAATAGAAGTTATGACTAAAGAAGAAAGAGAGTTTATACTACATAATGAATTATTAAAAATGAAAGATAAATTTGATTTCGTATTTATAGATTGTCCGCCTTCATTAGGTATGTTAACTATTAACGCTTTAGTTGCAGCTCAAAGTGTTTTAATTCCTATACAGGCAGAGTATTACGCTTTAGAAGGAGTAGGACAACTTATAAACACAGTAAATCTTGTTAAAAAATCATTAAATAAATCTCTAGAGGTAGAGGGAGTCGTTATGACTATGTATGATGGAAGAACAAACTTAAGTAGTGAAGTGTATAAGGAAGTTAAAGGATATTTTAAGGATAAGCTTTATGAAACAACTGTTCCAAGAAATATAAGACTTGCTGAGGCTCCAAGCTTTGGTTTACCAATAGTTCTTTATGATGATAAATGTAGAGGTGCAAAGTCTTATGAAGAGCTTACAAATGAGTTCTTAAAAAGACAAGGAGGTAATTTATAGGTGGCTAAAAAATTTGGTCTAGGTAAAGGGCTAGATGCTCTAATACCAAGTGATAATATTACTGAAGATAAAAAAGATGGTGCTATTAATGTAGAACTTAATTTAATAAGCCCTAATAAAGAACAACCAAGAAAGTTTTTTGATGATGCTAAAATTGCTGAACTAGCACAGTCTATTAAAGAACATGGTGTAATTCAGCCATTAATTGTTAAGAAAAATACAAATGGGCAATATACTATAATTGCAGGAGAGAGAAGATGGAGAGCAGCAAGGCTTGCTAAAGTTAAAGAAATTCCTGTAATTATTAGAGAGTTTACAGATGATCTAGCCTTACAAATTGCACTTATAGAAAATATCCAAAGAGAAGACTTAAATGCAATAGAAGAAGCTTTAGCTTATAAAGAGCTAAAAGAAAAATATAATTTAACACAAGAGACTTTAGCTATGAAGATTGGAAAATCAAGAGCTTCAATAGCTAACGTTATGAGGTTGTTAAATTTAGACGAAAGAGTTCAAGAATACATAATCCAAGGTGTTATAACTGAGGGGCATGGGAAAGTACTTCTTTCATTAGAAGGTGAGGAACAATATAGAGTTGCTCAAAAGATTATAGATGATGATTTATCTGTTAGAGATGTTGAAAAATTTATAAAATCTCTTCAAAGTAAAGTAGAAGAAGTTTCTAGGGTTAAAGAACCTAAACAAACAAATCCATATTATAAAGATATTAGAGATAGATTACAAGATTACTTTGGAACTAAAGTGAGTATCAATTCTAATAAAAATAAGGGTAAAATAGAAATAGAATATTATTCTGAGGAAGATTTACAAAGAATATTAGATATAATAAACTTATAGAATATGTTCCACGTGGAACAATTGACAGAAAGGATGAAATAAAGTGAATAATTTTGTAGACATAATTAATCAAAATTCAGCAATCATTACGCTTGCTATAGCTGCGTTTGCAGTGATTGAGCTGATATTAATAATTATATTATTTGCAAAGCTTGGTGGAGTTAGTAGTAGATTTAAGAAAATGATGAAGGGCAGCAATAATAAAAGCTTAGAAACAGTTATAGAAGAATACTTTAAGAAAGTAGAAAAAATTGAGTTAGATTCTTCAGAAGTAGTAGATAAATTCAATAAATTAAACAATAATCTTCAAAATTGTGTTCAAAAAGTTGCGTGCGTAAGATATAAAGCTTTCGAAGATGTAGGAAGCGATTTAAGTTTCTCTATTGCATTACTTGATGAAAAGAATGATGGTGTAGTTTTAACTGGTATCTATGGAAGAATGGAAAGTACAACATATGCGAAACCTATAGACAAAGGTATCTCTCGTTATGACTTATCAGAAGAAGAATTACAAGCTTTAAGTGAAGCAATGAATAAATAATACAAATCCCGCTCAAATATGAGTGGGATTTTTTTAAGTTAATATTTTCTTTTTAATATTAGAAGAAAGAGATATGTTTCTTTTTTCTAAATATATTTTTGAGAATACAAAAAATAGTATAAAAAATATAGTTAGTTTAAAGTTTCCAGATTGTATTCCAATAAATAGTGCAAAAATTGATTGTAGAGGTTTGATGCTAAGTTTTGAGGAAAGTAATTTATTTTCTATAAGTTGCCTACCGATAAAAATTATAAATAATAAAATAGAGAGAATTATACCTATAAAAAATTTTCCTTGTAGGAAAAAATAAAATATTAAAGGGATATAAATAATAGAGATACCAATTAGAGGAAGCAAATCAAATAGACCTGCTAATATAGAGAGTGTTAAAGCATATTTGATATCTAGAAAATAAAAAATTAAAAAATTAATTCCTGTCGATATAAAAATAATAAATGTGTAAGATAGTAGAAAGTTTGAAAAAGTATTTTTTATCTCTATCAGGATAGATTTAGAATTTAGTTTATATAAAAGTTTTAAATTAGATATAAGTTCAATTGTTAGAAAGTAAGTTGAGATTATTGTAAAAAAAGCTACGCTTAAAATGAGTGGAATATACTTTAGGATGTATAGGACTATTTGAAATATATAAGTTAATATATCTAGTACCTTAGTTAAAGAACCAGAAATATAACTTGTTATTGATGCATAGCTTACATCTAAATTTAGAGATTGAAAAAATAACTCTAGGTTTTCAATATAGGTACTTATTTCTAAAGAGTGATTGGAAACTAAACTTTTAATGTCTAAAGACAAATCTATAATTTCAAGGGTGAGTGCAAATAATAATAATGATATTACAAAGGTTATTATTAAAAAGAAACTTATAGTTGTGATAAGAGAAGCAAGCCACACTTTTATTTTAAGTTTATTTACTAGATATTGAGTTGGAATTCTCAAAATATTAGCAAATATAAAAGCTAAAATAAAAGGTAGCGTGTATTTGAATGTTAAAAAAAATAGTATAAATAGTGCAGTAAATGCACCTATAAATAATCCATATTCTAATAAAGGACTTTTTCTTGTAGACATAATATTCTCCAATTAATTTGATTTTTCTTTTAGTGCATTAATTAAAGCGTCTATATCCTTTTCTGTGTTGAAGTAACCAAGACTTATTCTAACTACTCCTGCTGGATATGAACCAATAGTTTTATGAGCTAAAGGAGCACAATGAAGACCAGTTCTAGTAGTTATATTTTTTTCAAAGTCTAAATAAAAACCAAGCTCAGAAGAGTCTAATCCTTCTATGTTGAAAGAAATTGTAGAAGTTTTCTTTGTAGCATCAGTACCACCGTATAATATTATTCCTTTAATTTCTTTTAACTTAGATAGAGCATATTCACAAAGAGCCTCTTCTTTAGCTCTAATTTTTTCAATTCCTTCATTTTCTATAAATTTAATTCCTTCATTTAATCCAACAATACCAGGAGTATTTAAAGTTCCAGATTCAAATTTATCAGGAAGCTCTAAAGGATGGTCTAGTGAATAAGATGAACTTCCTGTACCACCAACAAAAACAGTATCCATTGCTTCATTTATTTTATCATCAATTATGAATCCACCAATTCCTTGAGGACCAAACAATGATTTATGTCCTGTAAAAGCAAGAGCGTTAATATTTGATGCTTTCATATCTATAGGAATAACTCCTGCTGTTTGTGCAGAATCGACAATGAAAAATATATTATGTTTTTTGCATAGTTCACCGATTTTAGTTATGTCTTGTATAGAACCAGTTAAATTAGAAGCATGTGATAATATTAAAACTTTAGTGTCTTTAGTTATAGCTTTTTCGATATCAGCTACATCTACAAAACCGTTAGAATCTGCTTTTATTATATCTAGTTTTATATTTTTTTCTTTTCTTAGCTTTTCTAATGGTCTAAGAACTGAATTATGTTCCATTGTTGAAGTTATTACATGCCAATTTTCTTTTATTAATGCATTTAATATTATGTTTAAAGAAGCTGTTATATTACTAGTAAAAATAACATTTTCTGTTTTATCAAAATTAAAAAAGTTAGAAATCCTTTCACGACAGTCATAAGTAATACGATTACTAGCTAATGCTATAGAGGATGAACCTCTTGAAGGATTACCACCACAGTTAGTCATATAATCCATCATTTTTTCTATTACTGCTTTAGGTTTTGGAAAACTTGTAGCAGCATTATCTAAATAAATAGAACTTTCCATATCTTAACCTCACATAAAAATTTTTATTAGTCCGGCAATTATAAAGCCTATTGATAATATATATAAGACCCAATAGATTGCATTAGATGCACCACTAGTTACATTTTCATTTGCTACTTTTTTAAGTCCTTTAGATGCTATAAGATTTAAAACTATAAACCAAAGAACTGTTACTATAAGCATTGTTGAAATTGAGAAAAATGAAAATGTAGGTCCTTTTTCTACCCAATAACTCATCATAGTACCACTAAAGGCTATCCAAATTGATGGAGTAGAAGGATTGAGAAAGGTTATCAAAAATCCGTTGATTACTCCAGGAACTTTATCTGCACTTTTATTATTATGTTTCTCGTTAGCTGAAACTTTAGATAGCTTGTTAAAAACAAATAATATACAACCAGAAATTATCCAAAATGCACCTTCAACTAATTTGTTTAAATGCAGGATTTTAGATAGACCAAAATGTATAAGAAAAATATATATATAATCTGCTATAATTGCACCAATTGATACTTGAAATCCAGACCAAAAGCCTTTATCTATAGCTTTTTTTACAGATTCCATTCCAGCAGGTCCAAGAGGAATAGACATTCCTAGACCGCTTATGGCACCGAGTGCTATTGCTTTTAAAATAAACATAGAAACACCTTTTTCTCTTTATTAGTTAATATAAATAATATTATCATACTTATAAAGAATATTCATATAAATTAAGAATAACTATATTTTGGGAAATAATGTATTTTGTTATTTGTTAAGTTAATATATACTAATAATTAAATAGAAGTTTTAACACAAAGGAGTATAGAAAAATGAAGTTATATATAATGGTTTTTAATAATACACATGAAGCAATGGCAGGGGAAAAAATTATGGAGCAAGAAGGAATTGCGGCTATGGTTATGCCAACACCTACATATATTACTAAAAGCTGTGGTATTAGTTTGAAGTTCGATGAAGATAGTATAGAGATGGTAGATAAATTAATAGAAGAGGAAAAAATTAAATTTAAGAATGTATATTGTAGAGATATTGAAGGTTTTAGATTATATAAATAATATTATTTAGAATAGCAGGTCTATTGATATTAAGGGGGGAAGATATTGCTAGATAATCTTTTGAAATCAGTTGAAACCAGCAACACTGTAGATATTTTTGGAATTAAGATAGATTTGAACTTTATCAATGATATCATTAGTAAAGTCGTAATTATAATTGCTATAGCTATTGTGGCTTTTTTTATTGTTAAGATAGGTAATAAACTCATAAATAAAGTTATAAAAAAACAAATTGAGAGAAATGGTATGTTTACTTTAACAGAAGGAAAAGCAAATACAATAGGAACACTTTTAAAGAGTATATTAAAATATTTAGTGTATTTTTTTGCTATTATTTTAATTATAGGATTTATTATAGGTGGACCTGTACCACTTGCATTTGCATCTGTAGGAGGGGTAGCCCTAGGACTTGGTGCACAGAGTTTTGTTAAGGATCTTATAAATGGTGTATTTATTCTTTTTGAGAATCAATATAATGTGGGTGATTATATAACTATTGATAAATATACAGGAATAGTTGAAAGCATAGAAATACGTAGTACAACTCTTAGGGAGTTTTCAGGGTCTTATCATATTATTCCGAATGGAATGGTTAATGTTGTAACTAATCATTCAAAAGGTAATATGCAGATTAAAGTTGAAGTTCAAATAGCTTATAACGAAAGTATAGATAGGGCGATAGAAGTTATAGATATAGCATGTGATAAGTTTTATGAGGTTAATGCAGCGGCAACGAGCAAACCTAAAGTGGTTGGAGTTACATCACTAGCAGCTTCAGGTATGACTATAAGAGTTCTTGGAGATGCAATGGCAATGAGTCAATGGAAAGCAGAAGCGGAACTAAGACAATTGATTAAAGAGCATTTAGATGAAGCCGGCATAGAAATTCCGTATAATAAACTTGTTTTAGTAAATGAAAATAAAGAGGCTACAGTAGAAAATAAAGAAATAAATAACTTATTGAATAATCAGGAGGAGGTTATAGGCGATGATAGATAAGTTTGAATTAGGCGATATAGTAAAAATGAAAAAGGTGCACCCATGTGGAACTGACTTATGGGAAGTGATAAGAGTTGGTGCAGATATAAAAATAAAATGTACTGGTTGTTCTAGAATTGTTATGATTCCAAGAGTAAAATTCCAAAAGGCAGCTAAAAAAGTTGTAAAAAGTGCAAATGAAGAAGCTATAAATTAAAAAAATTTGGTTTAGTTTAGTATATTAAATAATAATGAAAAAAGGATGGAAAATTTATTTTCTATCTTTTTTTGTTTAAAAAAATAAGTAAAGGATATAATTTAATTTGGTAGTTATTTTAGTTAGAAAAAATATTTTTTTTAGAGAAAACTAGCTATTGTCTATTGTTAAGTTAGCTTAAAGTTAATCTAGTTAAATTTTCTTTGTGGAAATATAGTTCTAACTTATGGTAATAAATTTTAAATTTCACATTTTACCTAATAAATTAACTTGCCTAAGTCTATTTTTAATGATAGAATATTGTATTGTAAATCCCTGCTGTACTAGAGTACAGCCAGAGTCCATAGGGAGGAGGTGTAATTAAGAATGAGAAATTATGAAACAATTTTCGTAATGAACCCATCTTTAGATGAAGAAGCTGTTAAAGCTTTAATCGAAAAGTTCAAAGGTGTTATTGAAAATGGTGGAGGAAACGTTGAAAACGTAGATTTCTGGGGTAAGAGAAGACTTGCTTACGAAATCAAGAAAGTTAACGAAGGTTTCTACACATTATTCAACTTCACAGCTGATACTGAATTACCAAAAGAGTTAGACAGAGTATTCAGAATCACAGATGGTATAATCAGACACATAATCGTTAAACAAGAAAACTAATTGAAAGGGTGGTATTGTAAATGAATAAAGTTATTCTTATCGGAAGACTTACAAAGGATCCAGACTTAAGATTTGCTGCAGGTAGTGGTAAAGCTGTTACTAGATTTACGATGGCTGTAAACAGACCTATGAAAAAAGATGAAGCTGATTTCATCAGTTGTATTGCTTTTGGAAAGACTGGAGAAACAATAGCACAGTATCTTACAAAAGGTAGACAATTAGCGATTACTGGAAATATCAGAACTGGTAGCTACGAGAAAGACGGTCAAATGAGATATACTACTGATGTAATAGTAGATTCATTTGAGTTTATTTCAGGTGGTGAAAACGGAGCAAGAGGAGGATCTTCTGCTTTTGATGGTGGAAACCAAGGTCCTTCAGCTTTTGATTCATTCAATAGTAGTGTACCAAAAGATATGTCAGATGATATGATGCCAATTGATGATGGAGATATTCCGTTTTAATTTTTATAAGTAAGGAGGTTAAGAACATGAGTAGAGAAATGAGAAGAGGCGGCAAAATGAGAAGAGGCAGAAAGAAAGTTTGTGCTTTCTGTGTTGAAAAAGCCACTGAAATAGATTATAAAGATGTACCAAAATTAAAAAAATACATCACTGAAAGAGGTAAAATATTACCAAGAAGAATTTCAGGAACATGTGCTAAGCACCAAAGAACTCTTACAGAAGCTATTAAGAGATCAAGAAACATCGCATTATTACCATTCACAACAGAATAGTATAATGTTTGATATAGAGAAAATCCTGCTTGCAGGGTTTTTTTTATTTATAAAAAAGTATATTTTTAGAGAGAATTTTTATTTTTTAAATAAATTTTCTTTTTTTTTATTTTGATATAGGAATTGGTATAATTAAAGATAAAAAATTGAATCATAAATATATGTTGAATTTTATGTAGTCTTTTCTTGCATAAATATCTGAAAAAATTTACAATTATATAATAGAGTGGGGTTTTGAGGGGGATTTTATGAAGAAAAATAATTTTAATATAATGGGCAATATAAAAGCTATTGAGGAACTTAAAGCGCAGTTAGTCTGCATAACTGGAGAACTTTTTACCATTCTTACAAAAGGAGCTGGAGCAACTAAAGGCATAGTGGTTGATTGCATTGCATCACTTATTATTGTTCTGTATGTTTTAGCTGAAAAACTTGGGTATACAGCTATGGAAGTTGATGAAAGTGTTAAGAAAAGTCTTAAGATGGCTATCATAGAGGAAGATGTACTAGAGAAAGAAGGAAAAAGTCTTAGCAAACTTTTAAGACACTTTAAGAATAAGCTTTAAGTATTAGCAAGGAGGAACAATGAAGGATAACCTTAAAAGTAGAGGGATAGTGGAAGGGAGTATATTAGCAGCTATAATACTTATATTAATGCTAGTTTCTAATATTCCTGGAATTGGATATGCATCATATATTTTAGTCCCTATAACTACCGCTATTTTGTATGTTCGATATGGATGGAAAATAGCTACGTTAGCAGGTGGTGTTGCTACAATTTTAACAGGTCTATTTTTAGGTATAATAACTGCAATAAGTGCTGGATGTATAGTTTGGCTTGTTGGTATTCCTTTAGGCATAGGAATAAAGAAAAAATATTCAAGTGTGCATACAACGGTTTATATAACTATAGGAAATATTATAGCGATATATGTTGGGTTGTTAGCAACTTTTTATATGACAGTAAATACTGGAGTAAATGGAATTATAGGTTATTTTACTACACAATTTCAAGAAGAACTAAAGATGGCAATATCATTAAGTTCAAATGATAGGGTTAAGAATCAGTTTGAATATATGTTAAGTTTGGCAACTGAAAGAAATATACAAATCTTGCTGCTTATTTCTATAATAATTACAGGATTTATAATTGCCATAATAATGTATAGAGTTTCTACTAGAATATTAGGTAGGATTGGAATTGAAGTAAAGAAACTAAGAGAGTTTCCAGAATGGTTTGTTAGTCCATTTTTAGTAGCAGCTTTAGTAGTTTTAGCTGTTATAGGAATGGAACTTAAAATAAATAATATACCTCTAGGGAGAGAGATATTTGTAGGCAGCTGGGCAGTTTTATTTATGCTTTTTGTCTTACAAGAATGTAGTCTTATTTCATATTTCCTTATTAGGAGATTAAAAGTTAAAAAGTCTCTTGCGTATATCATAATAGCAATTTTACTTTTTACAGGAACTTTTATATATTTTGTGGTGATTGGTTTTGTAGATGTGATACTAGATTATAGAAGTGTAGATCCTGATAGTTTAGGGAGCTATATACGAAAAAAATTTAATAAAGGATAGAAGTTAGAGGAGATGTGAAATGTACTTTAAACTAAAGAGAAAGTATGTAGCTATGATAATGATTCTGTTTAGTGTATTAGCTATCATAGTTACAATTTTATCAAATAATTTTTATCTTGGGTATATAATGCCGATAGTATATATAGTTTTTTTAAGTGCTGTAGTTGTAAACCTATTAAAGAAGCAAGAGGTTAATGATGAAGAGAACAGAAGAATAGCTAAAGAAATAAAAACAAGTCTAGAGGATAATGTTTTAGATACTGTTTATCCTGCTGCTGTTGTTGATTCTTTGGGTAACTTTTTCTGGGTTAATAAAGTTTTTAAGGACTTATATAGGGATAAAGATTTAAATAATAATAGAATACTTGCTATCGTTAAGGGAATGGATTTAGCAAAAGTATTAGAATGTGAAAGACGGTCTTCACAACATATTCTAATTAATGATGTTAAATATGAAGTGTATGGTAGAAAAATAATCACAGAAGCTGGTGAGGAATATTGCCTTGTAAACTTTACTGATGTGAATAATAAAGATGACGGTAGACAGAGTATTGTATTTATACAGGTTGATAATTTTGAAGAAATAACTTCGCATATAAAAGATGTGGAGAGACCTATTCTTTTAGCTGAAATTGAGAAAAAAATTACTCTTTATGCTAAAGAGCATAATGCTATGATTAAAAAGTATGATAGCGATAAGTATATGCTTGTAGCACTTGATTCAGAGATTGATAAAGTAATAAAAAATAAGATTAGTCTTTTAGATTGTGTTAGGGAGATTAAAGCTTCTATTGATGTGACCCTTAGTATGGGGGTTGGAAGAGGAGGAGAAAATCCTCGTATAAATCAAGGGTTAGCTGAGAAAGCACTTGATTTATCACTTGGTAGAGGTGGAGATCAGATTGTTATTAAGACTGAAAATGATATTAAAATTTTTGGTGGTAATACAGCAGCACTTGAGAAAACTACTAAGGTTAGAGCAAGAGTCATTGCACATGCACTGCGTGATTTGATATATGAGAGTAGTAATGTTATTGTTCTTGGTCATAAGAATCCTGATATGGATTGTTTAGGATCAGGTTTGGCTATGGCAGCGACTGTTAGAGCTTTAGGTGTCGAGTGTAATTTAGTCCTAGATAACAATATAAATTCTATACAAATCTTTTTAGATATTATAAGGTCTAGTGGTCGATACGATGACTTAATCATAGATTATAGCGAGGCTAGTAACAAAATTGATGATAAAACATTAATTATAGTAACAGATGTTCATAGTGAAAATTATATAGCTAATATTGATTTATTAAAAAGATGTGATAGAGTAGTTATTATAGACCATCATAGAAAATCTATGGACTATGTGAAAAATACTCTTCTTAATTATATAGAAGTTTATGCATCTTCAACATCAGAACTTGTTACAGAACTTATTCAGTATATGTTAGAGAATCCTAAGATTACACAACTTGAAGCGGAAGGATTACTTGCAGGTATATTTATGGATACGAAAAACTTTACTTTTAAAACAGGAGTAAGGACTTTTGAGGCAGCTGCATTCCTTAGAAAAATGGGGGCTGATACATTAGAGGTTAATAAGTTATTTAATAACGATTTTGAAAGTTATTTAGCTAAATTCGAGATGATAAAATCAGCTGAGGTTAAAGAGGGAATAGCAATATCTGTTTGTCCTAGTACAATTTGTGAACTAGCACTAGCAGCTCAAGTTGCTGATGAACTTATAAATATAGTTGGCATAGAATGTTCCTTCGTTTTTGTGAAAATAGATGGAAGAATTCATTTAAGTGCTAGATCTCTTGGTCATATTAATGTTCAAGTTATTATGGAAGCTCTTGGCGGGGGTGGACATAGAACTATGGCTGGAACAAGATTTGTTGATATGTCTGTTGAAGAAGCAAAAAATAAATTAAAAAAGGCTCTTAACGAGTATTTAAGGAAAGGTGATTCATAATGAAGGTTATATTATTAAAAGATGATAAAAAATTAGGTAAAAAAGGGGATATCATTGAAGCATCAGATGGATATGCTAGAAACTTTTTATTACCAAGAAAAATAGCTGAAATAGCAACAGATAATAACTTACACATATTAAATGCTAAAAAAGCTATAGAAAGAAAAGAAAAACTTGCTGAGATAGAAGCAGCTCAAAAGCTTGCTGATGAATTAAAAGATAAAGTAGTTAAAATAGAGACTAAATCTGGTGAAGGCGGAAGATTATTTGGAGCAATCACAAATAAAGATGTAGCTGGATTAATAGAAAAAGAATTCAATATTAAAGTTGATAAGAAAAAAATAACAATGGAAACAATAAAAATTGCTGGGACTTATACAGTTGAAATTAAATTATACCCAGAAATAACAACAAAAATGAAGGTTATGGTTATTCCTGCATAGAAGGGGGATTTTATTTTGAAATCAGTAGATGAAAATAAAGTTATTAGTTATTTAATGGCTGATGGCTTGAGTTTAGAGAGTCAAGTAGAGGTGTTAAAGGAAGTTGCATCTAAAATGCTTGATGATGGCGCAATGAGAGCAAGAGTAGTTAGATTTAAACTACAAAATTATATAGATTCAGAAAATCCTTATGAACAATTATATGCGTTAAGCATGATTGTATCAGAAGGTCAAGGTGTGCAAACAATTCCTGATGAAACAAACTTTGAGGAAGTTTTAGAAGAGGTTTGCAATTTCATGTCAGGTGAACTTGCTAAGAGATATCTTAAGAAAAAGATAAATGGAGAGCTTGAAAAAGCACTTCAAGATAAGCAAGAAAAATACATGGATGAAATGAGACTTGAAATTATTAGGAAGAAAAAAGGTCCTGAAAATGCAGGTACTTTAAATAAGCTTAAACATTTAGAAGACCTTGATGGTAGAGTTCCTAATAAGAATATTATGTCACTTTTAAGACCTAGTGATTTCAAAGAGATAATCGGTCAAGAAAGAGCTATAAAATCATTAATATCTAAACTTGTATCACCTTACCCACAGCATATAATTTTATATGGACCTCCAGGGGTTGGTAAAACTACAGCAGCTAGAATTGCACTAGAAGCAGCTAAGAAAATTAAGTTATCTGCATTTGATGATAGTTCTAAGTTTGTAGAGGTTGATGGTACAACTTTAAGATGGGACCCAAGAGAAATTTCTAACCCTCTTCTAGGATCAGTACATGATCCTATATATCAAGGAAGTAAGAAAGATTTAGCTGAAGTTGGAGTTCCTGAACCTAAAACAGGACTTGTTACAGAGGCTCATGGTGGTATCTTATTTATAGATGAGATTGGAGAGCTTGATTCATTCCTTCAAAACAAACTTTTAAAAGTTTTAGAAGATAAAAGAGTTGAGTTTACATCATCTTATTATGATCCAGATGATAAGAACGTTCCAGAGTATATAAGATATTTATTTGATAAAGGTGCACCAGCAGATTTCGTTCTTATAGGGGCTACAACAAGAAGTCCTGGGGAAATTAATCCAGCTGTAAGATCAAGATGTACAGAAGTTTATTTTGAACCTTTAAGCACACCAGATATTGAAAAAATAATAATTAATGCTGCAAAAAAATTAGGAGCAACTCTTGAAGCAGGTGTTGAAAAAGTTATAGCTAACTACACAATAGAGGGTAGAAAAGCTGTAAATATACTTGCAGATTCATATGGGCAAGCGCTTCTAAGAAGTAAGAGCAAAGAACCAAAGAGAGTTAAAATCTTATTAAAAGATGTTAATGAAGTTCTTAGTATTGGTAGATTTGTACCTTATGAAAAATTTGAGCAACTTGATGAAGCTGAAGTTGGTAAAGTTTGTGGACTTGGAGTTTCAGGATTCCTTGGTTCAACAATTGAGATAGAAGCTGTAACATTCAAGGCTAAAAAACCTGGAGCTGGAAGTATTAGATTTAATGATACTGCTGGTTCTATGGCAAAAGACTCAGTATTTAATGCTGCGTCAGTTATAAGAAAAGTTACTAATAAGGATATCAAAGATTATGATATACATGTTAACGTAGTTGGTGGGGGAAAAATTGATGGACCTTCAGCAGGTGCTGCGATAACTCTTTGTATTATAAGTGCTCTTCTTGAGAAGCCTATAAGACAAGATCTTGCTATAACAGGAGAAATTTCATTAAGAGGTCATATTAAACCTGTTGGTGGAATATTTGAAAAAATATATGGAGCTAGAAGAAAAGGTATAAGACTTGTTACAGTTCCTGTAGATAATGAAAGAGAAATTCCAAGAGGTCTTTTAGATATAGAGGTTAGACCAGTTAAATCTATAGAAGAATTAATGGAAATCGCCTTTGTATAGAATAGATTTTTAGTAAATAAATATAAAGATATGGATAATATAGATTAGCTATTGTTCCATATCTTTTTATTTTGGAAATATTATTTAAAATTAATATTATATTTTAGTGTAAATATTTCCGTAAAGTGTATATATATTTATTAGAAAAAGATGTTAATAGTAATTTAAATAGTTTTTTTGATTAAAAAAGATAATAAATGATATAATATAAAAAGTTAAAGAAAGAAATTATAATGGGATGGAGTTATAAGGATTAGGAGGGAAAAGGAATGGAAGCACCAGTAATGAAGACTTTGCCACAAAGTATAGAATCTGAGCAAGCAATTTTAGGTTCTATGATTATTGACAAAACTGCAATAGCTAAATGTGCAGAAGCTTTAGAGCCAGAAGATTTCTATAGAGATTCTCATAAAGTTGTGTTCAAAGCAATAAGAGAAATGTTCCAAAAAGATGAAGCTGTAGATGAACTTACACTTATAGAAAAGCTTAAAGCAAGCGATAGCTTAGAAAAAGCTGGTGGAATTACATACATAAGTGAAATGGCAGCTAGTATTCTTAGTACAGAGAATGTTGGTGATTATATAAATATAGTTGCTGATAAAGCAACTCTTAGAAGGTTAATAAAGGCATCTACAGATATAATAGCTACTTGTTATAATGAACAAAGCGATGTATCTAAAGTTGTGGATTCTGCTGAGAAGAAGATATTTGATATATCAGAAACTAAAAATTCAAATGATTTTGAATCTATAAGCCAAGTTCTTGAAAGAGGATTTGAAGAGATTCAAAGACTTTATAGTAATAAGGGTGAAACAACAGGAGTTGGATCAGGGTTTAAAGATTTAGATGAGAAAACATCAGGATTCCAAGCTGGTGATATGGTACTTATTGCAGCTAGACCTTCTATGGGAAAAACTACATTTGCACTTAATATAGCAGAACATGCAGCTTTAAAGGAAGGAAAAAGTGTTGTTATATTTTCTCTAGAAATGTCTAAGGAACAACTTGCATATAAACTTTTATGTTCACAGGCAAGTGTTGATATGCTTAGTCTTAGAACAGGACAACTTGATGATAAAGACTGGGAAAATATTGCAAGAGCAGCAGGACCTTTGTCATCTGCAAGAATATATATAGATGATACTGCTGGGGTTTCTATTATGGAGATGAGATCAAAATGTAGAAAGATAAAAGCAGAACATGGAATAGACATGATTCTTATAGACTACTTACAACTTATGAGTGGTAGTGGAGAAGAAAGTAGACAACAAGAGGTATCGGAAATTTCAAGAAATATTAAAGCTATTGCAAAGGAAATGAAATGTCCTGTTATAGCTTTATCACAGCTATCTCGTGCTCCAGAACAAAGAGCAGACCATAGACCTATGCTTTCAGACCTTAGAGAGTCAGGGTCAATAGAGCAGGATGCTGACCTTGTTATGTTTTTATATAGAGATGAATATTATAACAAGGAAACAGATGAAAAAAATATTGGTGAGTGTATAGTTGCCAAGCAAAGAAACGGCCCAGTTGGTACAGTTAAGTTAGCATGGCTTGGTCAATATAGTAGATTTGGTAATTTAGATTTTTCAGATATAGAATAGTTAGAATATTTTAAGAGTTAGTTTTATGCTAACTCTTTTTTTTATTAAATTATTCTGATGGGTAATTTTAGGGGGATATCTAAGGCTTGTTTATGAAGAATATATCATTAAGTGCACGGTGTTTTGTATATTAGAATTTATAAAAAAATCAAGGTACTAATGGAGTTATATATGCAATTGATTTGTAAATGTAAACAATAGCAAAAGTTCACAATTTTAATCCATATTTATGATACGATGAAGTTGGATATAATTGAATATAATTAGGAGTTGATTTGTTATGATATTTAATCAAGAAAAGTTTATTGAATTAGTAGAACCTTATGTTTATGTTAATGATGATAGCTATAAAATTCTATCAGAAATTTATAATGCTAAAAATATTTCAAAGAAATACATAATACTATTGGAGAAGATATTAGAGAAATCAAATATAATTGTAAAAGAAAATTCGTTAAAAGGGATATCAGTGACAAAGGGAATAAAAAAAAGAATAGTAGATTCAGAATTGTATAAGAATAAACATGATGAATTTATGACTTTCTATTGGTGGGGGGTTAGCTTTTCTTAGAATAAAGGTATAATAAAAATATAGATTTTTTTATAAAAAGGAGAGTTCAAATGAAAAAGATAGGCTTTATAGGTTGTGGTAACATGGGAAGCGCTATAGTTGGTGGAATGTTACTATCAAAAAATTATAGTAAAGAAGATATTTACTGTAGTACAAAATCAAAAGAAAGTGCAGAAAAAATAAGAAGGACTTTAGGGATTAATGTAACAAGCAATATAGAGGTTGCTAAGGTTTCAGATTATTTATTTTTAGCTGTGAAGCCACATTTCTTTTCAGAAGTAATTTCACAAATACGAGAATATGTAAAAAAAGATGTTGTTATTATAAGTATAGCAGCGGGAGTAGAAATATCTGATATGGAAGAGTGTTTTGCAATAGATGGTATAAAAATAGTTAGAACTATGCCTAACACACCAGCACTAGTAGGAGAAGGGATGACTGCTGTGTGCCCAAATATCAATGTATCACAAGAAGAGTTAGAAGGTATTAAACAAATATTTGATAGCTTTGGTAAGTCAGAAGTTTTAGAAGAAAAATATTTCCATTCATTTATAGCGTTAAGTGGTTCATCACCAGCTTATGTATATATGTTTATTGAAGCAATGGGAATGGCAGGAATTAAATCAGGTATACAAGCTCAAAAGGCATATAGACTTGCAGCTCAAAGCGTATTAGGGAGCGCAAAAATGGTTTTAGAAACAGGCGAACATCCAGCAGTTTTAAGGGATAAAGTATGTTCACCAGGGGGTACAACTATAGCAGCTGTAGCTGAACTTGAAAAGCTTGGTTTAACAAATGCAATTATAGGTGCAATGGAAGAGTGTGAAAATAAATCTAAAGAATTATCAAAAAAGTAGTTGACAATAGTTCTCAACGGCTATATAATAAAGACATAAAGTTAGTGATAACAGTTTTCAATTAGAGGTGGTTGTCCTAGCCAAACAACGAAATAACAAACAAACAATAACAAACAATACAAACAAACAATAAACAAACTCCTATAAAACAAATAACAATACAACTAGAAGAGGATTAGGCATAACGCCTAATCCTTTTTTTTACCAAATATTTGTTCATTAAGTTTTTTTCCTGTCTTAGTAGTTGCAAGCCCGCCTTGAGCAGTTTCTCTAAGAGATGAAGGTAAAGACTTACCAACTCTATACATTGCTTCTACAGTATCATCGAATGGTATTTTACTAGAAACACCAGCCATAACTAAATCAGCAGTAGTAAGTGCACTCATTGCACCAGCAAAATTTCTTTTTGCACAAGGAACTTCTACAAGTCCTGCAACAGGGTCACAAACAAGCCCAAGAATATTTTTTATGACAATTGCACTTGCATTTAATGCCATATCAACAGTACCACCCATTAATTCAACAGTTGCTGCACTAGCCATAGCGGCAGCAGAGCCACATTCAGCCTGACAACCACCTTCAGCACCTGAAAGAGTAGCATTTTGAGCTATGATAAGCCCTACAGCAGATGAGGCAAATAATCCATTTACAAGCTCATCGTCTGTAAGAGAAAATCTTTCTCCAACTGTTAGAATAACAGCAGGAAGAATCCCACATGAGCCAGCAGTAGGACAAGCAACTATACGTCCCATAGCAGCGTTAACTTCAGATGAAGAAATTGCTCTAGCCATTGCAGAAACCATAGTATCCCCACATAATGAATTTCCTTTTTCGAGATATTTTTTAATTTTATAAGCATCTCCGCCGATTAATCCACTAACAGAGTAAACTTTTTTTTCTTGTCCCTCATTAGCCCCATCTTTCATTGCTTCTAAAATCTTATGCATATTGTTAATGACTTCTTCTCGTGAAAGATCACTATTTTCTACTTCATAATTAATAGCAAATTCAGATAGCGACCAATCTTTTTGAGTACAAATATCTAACAATTCTTGTCCATTTTTTGCGTACATATTATACCTCCTTGCTATCTGGTCTAATCATTATTATATTATCAACTGCTTCAACAGACTTAATTTCCTCAAGCAGTTCATTTGGAATATTGTTGTCCACTTCAAATATCATAGTTGCGGATTTCCCTTTTTCTGTTCTAAATACTCTAAGAGAAGCTACGTTGATATTTTGAGTATATAATATTGATGTTATTTTTGAGATTGAACCTGGTACATCTTTATGAGGAACTATAAGAGTTGGATATTGCCCAGAAAAATCAACTGTTTCACCATTTACTTGATTAATGACAATATTACCTCCACCAATAGATGAACCCATAACATCGCAAGTGTTACCATTTTTAGTTTCCATAACGAACTTAACAGTATTAGGATGTAGGTTTTCTCCAAGATAAGTTTCTATAAACTCTATTTTCAAGCCCTTTTCTTTTGCTATTTCCATAGATGTTCTAAGATTTTTATCAGCAGGTTCCATTCCTAAAATCCCTGCAACTAAAGCTTTATCTGTACCATGTCCTTTATAAGTTTTAGCAAAAGAACCATGAAGGTAAAACTTTACGCTAGTTATTTCATCAGAACAAATAGTTTTTGCGACTTTTCCAAGTCTAGCAGCGCCAGCTGTATGTGAACTAGAAGGTCCTATCATAACGGGACCTAATATATCAAAAACACTAAATTTTTTCATAAAAAAATCTCCTATTATATATTTAATTAACTCTATTAGATTAGAGTCAATATAGATTGTCTTTATGCAACATAATACAAAAGTTTTATTATGTTAAGATAATTTTATATCAAAAATGAAAAAAAGAGTAGTCTAAAACTAGCTACTCTTTTTAGGAAAACTTTCTAGTGAGTTATAGAGAGGATTTTGCTACATAAATTCCTTAAGTTTTGAAAACTTTTCAAGTCTAGCTTCAACAACAGACCAGTTTATGTTTTCAAGTAAATCATCAAGATATTTACCTCTATCAGTACCGTAATCAATAAAATATGCATGTTCATATACATCAATTACAAGTAAAGGAAAAGCACACCATACAGAACCTACATCATGTGCGTCAAGACCTATTACTCTAAGTCTTTTTGTAACTGAGTCTATTGCAACAACAGCCCAGCCTCTAACAGATAATGCAGCTTGTTTTAGGTAGCTTTTAAAACATTCACAGTCAGAATACTGTTCTTTTACAAGTTTTGAAAATTCACAGTCTGCTGAACATTTGCTAGAACTACCGCTAATGTTTTCAAAATAAAGTTCATGTAACTTTACTCCGTTTAATGCAAAGCTTTCTCCAAGTTTTACAGATCGCATACATGAATAAGTAGGATTAGAACCAGTAAATGCTTCACAATCTTTTGTAGATTTTGAAATTTCATTTACCTTAGCAACGTACCCTTTATATAATTTAAGGTGTTCGTTAACTTGTCTTTCACTTAATGAGTTTATATGTTCACTAGAGAAAGGTTTTGCCTCAATATCTGTATACATAAAATCACATCCTTATTGAATTTGCTTTTGGTTATTTAAAGTTTTACTTTCTATCTTAGTTTGTCCAATAATATATATTTTATTTAATGTTTATATTATTATTAGCTATATTTTTGTGTGCAAATTCATAAAAATTTTTTTATGAAAAACATCTTGTAGTATTGCTAAATTGAAAAATTAGCGTAAAAATAAGAAGTAATGACGTTAATATAATATTAGCGGTAGGAAGCATTAAATAGATGCTATACCTAAATAAAGTTATATACGAACAGGAGTGGAGTACGTATGGGTTATATAATGGATCTTAGAAGAGAATTAAAGGATGAAACAAGAGCATTAATAATGCCAGCAGCAGGTATATTAGTGTTTAATAAAGAGGGGAAAGTTTTACTTCAACAAAGAACTGATAATAAAAAATGGGGAATACCAGGCGGTTCAATGGAGATTGGTGAAACTTTTGAGGAAACTGCTAGAAGAGAAGTTTTAGAAGAAGTTAATCTTACGGTTGGAAAAATAGATTTATTTAATGTATATTCAGGTGAAGATTTACATTATATATATCCAAATGGGCATGAGGTTTATATAGCAACATGTGTTTATATTTGCTATAACGATTATTCAGGAGAACTTAAGCTTGATCCAGAGGAAACAAGGGATGCTAAATTTTATAGTATAGAGGAACTTCCTCCTATAAATCAAATTAATCCTCCCGATAGAGTTGTGTTAAGAGATTTACTAGCTAAATTTAACAAATAGTATAAAAGTTTCAACAAAGCCCAAAGAAGCATGTAGCTATCATATAACTTTTCTAATTTATTGAAAGTAAAAATTTAGAGGAGTATAATTATACAAATAAAGGTAAAAAAAATAAGCGAGGTAATTTCAATGATAACTAAAGATATGACAATTGGACAAATAGTAAGAGAACACCCACAAAAAGGAGAAGTATTACTTGGATTTGGAATGGGTTGTATAGGATGCCCATCAGCACAAGCAGAAACTGTTGAGCAAGCTGCAATGGTGCATGGATTAAATTTAGAAGAATTATTAAAAGAGTTAAATAAATAAAAAAATAAAAAAAATAAGGTATTTAGATTAATTAATCTAAATACTTTTTTTATATAAATATCTAATTATCAATAAAAATCTTTGTTTTATGTGAGATTAATTATCAATAAGCAAAACGAGGAATAATTTTTTAAAAAAATGCTTGATTATAAATAATAATTATTATATAATAACTATTGTAAACGAAAGAAAAAAATATTTTATAAAAATGTTTTATAAATATAAGAATGAAAAAAATTGTTTGATTATATAGGAGGATTTTAAAATGAAAAAATTTGTTTGTACAGTTTGTGGATACGTATATGAAGGAGAAAAAGCTCCAGAAAAATGCCCAGTATGTGGAGTAGGTGCTGATAAGTTCATGGAACAATCAGGAGAAATGGTATTTGCTGATGAGCACAGAATAGGAGTTGCTAAAGGTGTTGATCAAAGAATAATCGAAGGATTACAAGCTAACTTCATGGGAGAATGTACAGAAGTAGGAATGTACCTTGCTATGTCAAGACAAGCTGATAGAGAAGGACATCCAGAAGTTGCTGAAGCTTACAAAAGAATAGCTTTCGAAGAAGCTGAGCACGCTGCTAAATTCGCTGAATTATTAGGAGAAGTTGTAGAAGCTGATACAAAAGCTAACTTACAAGCTAGAGTTAATGCTGAGCACGGAGCTTGCCAAGGTAAAAAAGATTTAGCTACATTAGCTAAAGAATTAAACCTTGATGCTATACATGACACAGTTCATGAAATGTGTAAAGATGAAGCTAGACACGGAAAAGCTTTCGCTGGATTATTAGAAAGATACTTCAACAACTAGTTTTTAAAGATGAAATAGTAGACTTCCATTTTAATATGGGAGTCTTTTTTTGTTTTATTTAATTTTTTCACTTCATTTAATTTTATTTATTGATTAGTTTTTTTATGCTATAGACTAAAGAAAAATATATGATAAAAAATATTTTTAGGATATTTAATATTATTGTGTTTTATGCCCAATTTTTGTAATCAAGTGTAGATAATAGGGATGTATAATAAACTTTGAGAAGCGTTAATATAGGAGTTAATATTTTGATTTTATACTAAAGAAAAATTAAAGTGTTTTTTATTTAAAATGAATACATTGAAAGAGAAGGGTTATTTACAGTGAGTAGAGTAGATTTTAAAAAACAATATGAAATACTATATAGAGATATAGATAAAAATTTTAATTGTAGAGTGACATCTCTTATGGACTGTCTGACAGATGTAGGATTATGCCATGAAGATGAATTAGGGATTGATATAAGTTTAGGTAATAAATTAGGTAAGGTATTTGTTTTCTTTGAATATGATTTGAAAATTTATAAGTATCCAAAATATAGAGATAAAATAGAGGTTAGAACACATGTAGCATCAATACAAAAATTCTATGCACTAAGAAATTTTGATGTCTTTTCAAGTGATGGAGAACTTTTAGCACATGGAAAAGCTTTAGCAGTAATGATAGATGTAGAAAAAAGAAAACTGACACAAATTCCAGAGAGCTACTATATAAAGCATGGAATTGATAATAAAGTTAGAGAAAAGCCAGAAAAACTTAAAATAGAAAAACTAAATACAGCAACAATAGGACAAGATATAGTTACTAGATTTTCAGACTTAGATAGCAATGCACATATTAATAATGCGAAATATTTTGAGTGGTCACTAGATTTAATTTCAGATGATATTTTAGATAATTATTTACTAGATGAAATTAAGATAAAATTTATAAAAGAAATTTTAATAGGTGATCATCCTAGAGTTGAAATAGAAGTCAAAGAAATAGATAATAAGACAATAAAAATTCTTCATAGGGTTTCTAATGAGGGAACAGATGTTAATATCATGGAGACTACATGGAATAAAGTGAAATAAAAATAGGACTGTGGAATGAGGCAAGCCTAGCTTTATAGACAGATGAGATAATTAAAATCACCTATCTATAAAAGTAGGTTGCTTATTTTAAAGCAGTCCTTTGTATTTTTAAATCTAGTTATTTATTAAATAGTTTAAAGCCTAGAATGTAGGCTGATTGATAATTTTAAATGTTATTCTTGCATTGCTCCAAGAGCAGCAGCAAAGCCAGAACTCCATGCCCATTGTAGATTAAATCCACCGCAATCTCCATCTACATCCATAACTTCACCACAGAAGAAAAGTCCTTTAACAAGCTTAGATTCTAATGTTGTAGGGTCTATATCTCTTGTATCAACGCCACCAGCACAGACCTGTGCAGCAGTAAATCCATTAGAGTCAGTACATTTAAAGCTCCAAGATTTTAAAACTTTTAATAAGCTCTTTTTTTCCTCCCATGTAAGTTCATAGCAAGGTTTGTGTAAATCGAAAATTTTAGCTTCTTTTAAAATAGTAGGAATAAGTTTTTTATTAATAACTCCAATTAGAGAATTAATAACCTCTCTTGTAGAAAACATACCAAAATGTTCTTCAAAAAATTGTTCAAGTTCCTTTTCTGATTTGTGAGGGAACATATCAACAACTATGCGGACATCTCTATATTTTGAAACCTCATAAGATGCTGTTCTTGAAATTTGGAATATAGGAGGTCCAGAGATACCATAATTAGTGAAAAGAATCTCTCCAAATTCTTTTCTAAGAGGTTTACCATCACTAACTACTTGAGTATATCCATCAAACTTAACACCTGTAATAGCTTTAAGCGCTGGGTGGTCAAGTTTAAGCTGTACAATTCCAGCAACTTGTGGAATTACCTTGTGTCCAAAAGATTCAGCTAGAACGTAGCCAGAGCCATCTGAGCCACTAGGAGTTGCAGACTTTCCCCCACAAGCTAAAATAACCTTTTTTGATTCTATAAGTTCTAAAGTTTCATCAACTGGTATAAACTTAAATTTATTTTTAGTATGCTGAATTTCTTTTACTTTGTAGCTATTATAAACGGGTATATCTCTTTCTTCTATAGCAAGTCTAAATATATCTACAACTGAAGATGCTTGTAAAGATTGAGGATAACATTTGCTATTCTTTAATTCTACTATTGGTAGACCAAGATTTAGAAAGAATGCTTTTGTATCTTCAACTGAAAAGTTTGCAAGTACAGTTTGGTAAAATTTATCGTTTTCGCTGTGATATGTATCAAACGGGTAGGCTATAGATGAATTAGTAATATTACATCTACCATTTCCAGTCATAAGAATTTTTCTACCAACTCTATCAGTTCCTTCAATGATAGCAACATCTAAGCCAAAGTCTTTTGCGTTAACAGCAGCCATCATTCCAGATGCACCACCACCAACAATAATAAGATCGTGCTTTATCATAATCTCTCTCCTTATTTAAAATGAATTTTCTCTATAAAATAAAAATTTACATTCAAAATACTAATAATATACATAATAGATTTTAACATAGTATATAAATATTATCTAAATTCCATATCATTTAAATAATATTTATATAAGTATTTTAAATTTTAACTAGAAATAGCAAAAAAAATATTTTAGCTAATTATAATTAAAGAATAAGATGATAGAAAAAAATTAAAGAATATTTATATTGGGGTTTTCTAGAATTTCAACAGAGTTTTCATTTCCAATAATGGCTCTAGAACACATATTTAGGAATAGTCCTGTTTCTAATACACCTACAATTGAAGAGGTATTTTTGTTTATAACATCAATATCAAATCCAATAGGAAGGTGTAAATCTACAATATAATTTTCGTTATCAGTTATAAATATGTCATTGTTACTAGTTTTTCTAAGGGTTGGTTTATAATCATAAGAATTAAGTTTTTTTAATATTTGTCTATAATTATAAGGTGAAATTTCTAGTGGAAGAGGAAAAGAGCCTAAAATATTGTCAGCTATTTTGCTTTCATCCATAATCCAAATAACTTCATCAGCAAAACTGGCTACTACTTTTTCTCTAAATAATGCACCACCACCACCTTTTATAGCGTTGAAATTTGAATCAAGTTCATCAACACCATCAATTGCTAAATCTATTTTATCAACATCGTTTATGGATAATAAAGGGATAGAGAATTTTTTAGCTAAATCTTCTGTTTCCTTAGATGTAGCAACAGCTTTTAAATTCATACCATTTTTTATGAGTTCTCCAACCATCTCAATAAGATAAAAAGCAGTAGAACCAGTTCCAAGTCCAAGAATCATACCATTTTTTATATATTTTGCAGCAGCATAGCCAGCATTTTTTTTACTATTCATAATAAAATCCTCCTATAGTATAAATAAAATATTTAATATGTGTTTATTGTCTAATAAAAATATTAGTCATATATAAATTAATATTTAGATAAGGAATTAACAACAGCTAATCTTTTATTAGTAGCTTCATTAATTTTTTCTTCAGTCCAGTTATAGAATCCTTGACCAGTTTTAGCTCCTAGTTTATTCTCTTGCACATATTCTTTTAATAACGCAGATTCATTTGATTCATTAGATAAATCATCATATAGTGATTTAGAAACATTATAAAAGATATCAAGCCCTCCTAAATCACAGCTTTCAAGAGGACCTGTTACTGCATATCTAGGGGCAAGACTGTATTTTATTGCATTATCAATATCAGTTGCAGTTGCAAGACCTTCACTGAAAATTTTTGTTGCCTCACGAATTATAGCAAGTTGTATTCTATTACCTATAAAGCCAGGACATTCTTTCAAAAGCATAACAGTTTTTTTGTTAAGTTCCTCTAAGAGTTTCTTAGTTTCTCTGATTGTATACTCATCAGTAAAATCTGAAGGAACAATTTCTACTAAGGGAACAACATGTGCTGGGTTCCAAAAATGTGTCACAATAAAACGATTTTTATTTTTCATCTTTTCTGCAATTTCAGAAGGAAGTAGAGCAGAGGTGCTTGAAGCTAGGATAATATTAGAAGGTAATATAGTATCTAATTTTTCAAATAAAGTTTGTTTGAATTTTAAATCTTCAATTAAAACTTCTATTATAAAAGAGGTGTTTGCTAAATCATCTAACTCATAACAAAAATTAAGATTTTCTAATAAATACATTTCATTTTCGCTTAAATTATTTTTTATATATTCTAAAAATTTACTAGAACTAGATTTACTCCTACTAAAAACTAGTATAGTTTTATTAGATTTTAAACATAATAAACCTAAACTTTTCCCCATAGTTCCTGTTCCTAAAATTCCAATTGTATTTTTCATAAGTAACAACTCCTTGTTATTTTATATTTCTATTAAATAAAGTTATTATAATTCTTAACTGTAAAAAACTTATGTAGGATTTTTCCTATTAAATAAAATTTATAAAAAACCTCAGTTTTTTTTATTAAGTAACGTATTTTTTAGAAAAAAAATAATTAGTTTTGAGGAAAATAAAAAAGAACATTGCAAAAAGCACTAAAAAATATGATAAAAATTTTAGAAAAATAAAATAATTTGAAATGGCTTATTTAAAGGGATTAGGTGGTTTTTTAGACTATATAAAATAGGCTTGTTTAAAAAAAAAGAAAAAAAGTTTGGAAAAAGTGTTGACAGTTATTCTGAATTTCGGTATTATAGTCTATGTCAGGTCGGCAAGCACGACACGACAACCCAGAAAATTATGTTCCAAACGTATGTGGTAAGAGGTCATTTTGGCCCCTTGGTCAAGCGGTTAAGACACCACCCTTTCACGGTGGTAACAGGGGTTCGATTCCCCTAGGGGTCACCATTACGGTCGCATAGCTCAGCTGGGAGAGCACCTGCCTTACAAGCAGGGGGTCACAGGTTCGAGCCCTGTTGCGACCACCACATACGGCTCAGTAGCTCAGTTGGTTAGAGTACTGGCCTGTCACGCCAGGGGTCGAGGGTTCGAGTCCCTTCTGAGTCGCCATAATTTTTTTTGGCCCCTTGGTCAAGCGGTTAAGACACCACCCTTTCACGGTGGTAACAGGGGTTCGATTCCCCTAGGGGTCACCATTAGGTCGCATAGCTCAGCTGGGAGAGCACCTGCCTTACAAGCAGGGGGTCACAGGTTCGAGCCCTGTTGCGACCACCATTTTTAAAATTTGGCTCAGTAGCTCAGTTGGTTAGAGTACCGGCCTGTCACGCCGGGGGTCGAGGGTTCGAGTCCCTTCTGAGTCGCCATTTTAAATCTTAAAATAATATGCTGATATGGCTCAATTGGCAGAGCAGCTGATTTGTAATCAGCAGGTTATCGGTTCAAGTCCGATTATCAGCTCCATTTTATTTAATTAAATATTAAATGAACTATGTGGCCCCTTGGTCAAGCGGTTAAGACACCACCCTTTCACGGTGGTAACAGGGGTTCGATTCCCCTAGGGGTCACCATTATGGTCGCATAGCTCAGCTGGGAGAGCACCTGCCTTACAAGCAGGGGGTCACAGGTTCGAGCCCTGTTGCGACCACCATTTTTTTATACAGAAATAAAATGGCTCAGTAGCTCAGTTGGTTAGAGTACTGGCCTGTCACGCCAGGGGTCGAGGGTTCGAGTCCCTTCTGAGTCGCCAACGTTGAAAAAGTTCCGATAGGAGCTTTTTTTTTATCTAAAAATAAAAAAACATATAAAAGAACAAGACCAAAGAAACTTTTAAGTTCTAGGTCTTGTTCTTTTCTTTTTCATTTCTATTCTTATATCATCACCTATAAATGGCAGAGTAGTAAAGTTACCTATAAGTCTAGAATAAATTCTTTCGTCATAGTTGTTCTTTAATGCATCTGGTGATAGGTTTGTTGAAATAAGCATTTTCTTTTGCTTTAATAGTTTCTTGTTTAGGAAAGTAAATAATTCAGAAATTGAGAAATCTGTTATTTGTTCAGTCCCAAGATCATCTATTATAAGAAGGTCACAATCTACAATTAAAGATTCAACCTCATAATTATTCTTAAACTTAATTTCCTTAAGATCACTTAAAAGTTCATCAGCAGTTCTATACACTACTAAATGCCCTTTGTCTAAAAGATATTTTGCTATACACTGAGATAAAAATGACTTACCCGTACCAGGATTTCCTGTAAACAATAAATTTCTATCATGTGATCCAAAGTTTTCGAGATAGTTTTCTTGTATGTTGTTAACTATCATTTGCATATTTTCTTTTGGTGATAAACGCTCACCTTCTGAAAGATTTGCTCTATAATGCGCAAGCGTAAAATTAGAAAAGTTATTATTAGATAAAAGTGCTGAGATATCTGACTTATCATAAAAAACTTTTACTAAGTTTTTTTGATAGCAAGAACACCTTTTAATTCCTATATACCCTGTGTCTTTACATTTTTTACAATGATAATGTAAAGATAAATAATCTGTTGGGTAGTTGTTCATAACAAGTGCCTCATACTTTTGGCTTCTTAAATCTTCTATTTTATCTCTAAGGTTTTTAAGTTCAGCTTCTTTATTTACTGACTTCCTTATTGCGATTAAAGAAATTTGAGCTGATAAACTTCCGATTTTGCTATCAAAATCTAGTATTTCAGGGTGAAGTTTTTTTATCTCATCTTCTCTTTTTTTAAGTTCCTTTTTTTCAGTAGTACGGATTTTTTCATATCTGTCCATTACTTCTGCTTTATAGCCTTTTACCATCAATCATCCCATCCTAATAATTCATTTTCACTAGCACTATCATATTCACGCTGTGAATAATTAGTAAATCGTAAGTTTCTATTGGATTGTTTTGAAGTTGTAGCAGAGGTTGTTTTAGGTTTATTTGAAACATCCTTAGCTTCTATATCTTTTATAGTTCTAAAACCAGCATTAAACCATTTAGTAAGGATTCCATCAATATATTTAAAATCAGCTTTGTTTATTCTCTCAGAGCAGATTTTACAAGCTTTTAAAATAACATCTGTTGAGAAGTTATATGTAAATAGCCATTTTTCAATCATATCTTGATGTGGTTTCATTATATCTGTATTTCTAATACCTAGGTATTCTAGAACAACTCTTATCTTTATCCATTTATCTTCAAACTTTGTTATATATTTATTAGCATCTTCTATACTTTTTATACCAGAATCATGCCAAGCTAAGGCAACAGATTCAATATAATTAGCACTACGCTTTTCTTTTGATACGCAATATTCTATTAGGAATAATATAAGCTCAAGAGTAAATCCTAATTCATTTGTCCAAGAAAGATACATTTCTATCTCTTTATTTGATAGAGGTCTACTAAGTAGTATTTCTATATCTTTTAACATATCTTTGTTAGAATTTTTCTCAAGTGCACTTAGTAAATTAACTTTTTCATTTTCTGTAGAGTCTTTTTCAGCTAAGTTCACAAACTCTATTTCAAAATTATTCATTTTATCTATTGGTACTAGTTTGATAATTCCCTCATTGCTCCAATATTTTAGAGCATTGTTAACTTCAGACTCTAATAATCCAAGTTGTGCAGCTATTATTGAGGAGCTAACGCCAGGCTCTCCTGTTGTAATACACTTTAGCAAAAGAATAT
>JBOFRC010000401.1:0-1578 GCA_051650825.1 Sarcina sp.
CACAAGTGAAACAAGCACTCCTCCACTATCTCACCTGGACTGCAATTCCATCCTGGTCATCATCCCAGGGAACGAGGTTGACGAAGAACACTGCATTAGATGGAAGTCCAGGCAAGCCCTCCACCAGGACTGTGTCACCAGGCAGCGTTTCTTCTCCTGCTTCCTTTCTAAATCCTGCAGTCAGCTGGGATCCAACCATCTTGGACAAAGTGTTTCCAACACAGGTAGAGAGAGGATCATGGCCAACCATGGGCGATACCAGAGCATCCACCTAGAAGGAGAGCAGGAGCTGTGGTGGGGGCTGAACACTCCACAGTTTAAATCAGCTGACACCCACAGAAATAAGTTTTACATCTTCTTATAGACTTAATTTTCACATCCACGTCTTCCTAAATTGGGTGATTTTAATCTAGATTTCAGAAATGTGTAACCTGAAGTACCAGGCATAAAAAGTTATAAAGACTCAAAACACAGGTATCTTGCAATAACTGACCACTTGCACAGCAGAAACAATCTTTAAAACACAACACTGACAGACTATCAGGTTGATATGGTGAACTTGTTAGCATGCACTTGCTTATTTCCACATGCAGCAGACATGGAACAACATAAGCATTCATTGGGAGTCTTGGTGAATATAAGTCTGACATTCACTGTCCTTTTAGCTCAGTTTGGTGCTGAGCAGGTATGATACAGTGGGTTGTTCGAGGTTTTGGCTGAAAACTTGAATTGAAGCAATGCTGATGACAGCGGTGAGAATAAACTAAAAGACAGAAAAGTTGCCAAAACAACAAGCTACAAGACACTGAATAGCTCCATAGAGCTAAAGGGAACTACAGAGTCAGGTGATTGCCATGCCAGTAACTGTAATTGTATTATGCTGCATTTCCACTGCTTCCATGGTTTTTGCATTTCAGTGGCTTTAGCCATGCAGTACTGTAAATGTATGCATTGCACCTTCCCCCTCATAACAGTGGGTTACCACACTGGCCTATAATATTGTGGCCATGCTTAATGCCAAACTCTAACACAGTGTTAACGCAGCCCATGTAGCAAAAACACGCGTTAGCAGAGCAGAAGCAGCTTCAGTGCTCAATCCATGTCTACACAGGATGGATTCAGACACAGTATTGAGTGTAGGCAGTGCCACCGCTACGTACACACGCATCCAGTGCTGTGCGTAGGGCACCAAGTGCCGGAGGGGGCACCAAAACAGCCTACTGATCATCAATCATAATAATCATAATGATTAATTATTTAAATTTAAGATGACGCACAACTACAATAGGCACCATTAGGCAATACAAGATATAGCCTACGTAATAATTGCATGAAATAATCAAATGAATTGGTGCCCCCCTCCTCCATCTCCCTGTGGTTCGCGCCTGTCCTGAAGTTTTTTTTTCTTAAAAAGAAATATACATATACATTTTCTTAAAATCTCAGAGAGGTTTCTCACCTGCTGGGTCTCGATGGTTCCCTGAATGATCTCTAGACTGACACCATCTCCAGGAGCTCCAGCAGTGGCTCCTTTTTCTATGTCATCTTGGGCAACATCCATCTGGAATCCCAAATCAC
>JBOFRC010000402.1:0-7234 GCA_051650825.1 Sarcina sp.
AATTCGGATTTTATTATTGATGGAAGTTTAGATTTTTATGAAATTATAAATGAAATTATGAAAAAAATTCAAAAATAATTTTATAAAAATTTTAAACAACTTAAAATTGAGGCATTAGGAAGATGATAGCATTAAAGTAGTTAAAATAGTTAAATTCATTAGAATTAAAAAAAGAGCAATATTGTTGCTCTTTTTTTAGTTTGAAATATTCTAATATTATTGAATTTTATTTTTTGTTGTAATGTGGAAAATAAAGTGTTATATTATCAACGTACGCGAAAAAATATAACACTTTAAACATAGATAGATATAAATTGGTGATTTTTATACTTTTAAAGAAAGTAAATAGGTCATTAATTTATTTTGTTGTGGTGCACTGTATTTAGCAGTGCACCATTTTTTTAGGAAAAATATATTGATAAATATAGTTTAAATTACTAATAAAAAATTTAAAAAGTATAGTTGACTAGATAAGGTGAGGTGTAAATTAAAGTGGAAATTAATATAGATAGAGAACTTTTTAATATATTAACAGAAATTGCATATGGATTAAAACATAAGCATGATACTGTTATATATAACAATATAAATGAAATACAAACTAAGTATAAGTATCCTATGGATAAATATTTAATTAGAGCAATAGATAAATTAGCAGCTTTTGGAGTAAAGTATAAATTATATGAAAAAGTACATTTCCCTAAAAATGAAACAGATGCTATTATATTTTTTAGTGAAAATTTATTAGATTGGATTAAAAGTATAGAAAGTGCTATTAGTGTAGATTTATCAAATTTATATTATGAGGATGATTTTTTTGTGGAGTTATTTGGGAATAATTTATATAAAGTTACAGACTTTTGTAGTGATTTTGCAAGTTATTGTTTAATTTATAATAAGGATCTTGAACAAAAGCAAGTATATGGTTTAATGAAGAAATTAGATCAGGAACAGTATGTGTTTGTAAGAATGTTTATAATAGAAAATCCAATTATAAATTTTAGTCAAAAAAATTTGTTCAATAAAAAGGCGAAAGATTTAAAAATAGATGAAGAAACTATTATTAAGTTAATAGAAACCGCATATGAAGAAATACCTAAAAATTCAAATACTAGTTGTGGTTATTGTAAGTGGACAGTAACTACAGACTTAGATGGATCAAAAGTGTGTGTAGATAGTAGATGTAAGTTAGAAACTAATAGTTTTATGGATGTTAGTTCTATTGAAGATGCTAGAATGAGCTTAAGGTTGACTCCTGGGGTAATGAGGTTTATATCTTTACCTGGTAAGCTAGAGTTAGATATAGCAGAGATGTGTAAAAAACTTAAACTAGAATATAAATTATGGCCTAATAAAGATGCGTATGATATTAAAATAGAGCTTAAAAATGGACGCTCTTTAGCTATAGATGCTAAAGATTATAAAAATCCATTTATGTTAGCTACGAATTTTATGTCGATGGAAAGTGGAATTTCTTTTGGAGAAGATTGCGAAGAAAGATATATAGTTGTTCCTGATAGTGTTAATGATAAAAAAGTTGATTATTGTGATGTTGTAAATTCTGCATTACAAAAAAATAGTAAAGGAATTAAATGTATAAAAATTTCGGAATTATTTGAAATTTTAATAAAGGAGGTTTAAATTATGTTAGACATAAAAAAAATGAAGACCTTTTTTGAGGCTCAAGGATTGTATTATTCAGAGATAGATATAAAAAGAATTTTAGAGATAGAAGGTTTTTTATTATTTTGCTATGAGAATGGATATACAAAGGAGGTTAATAAATACAATACTCTTCCTATGAATTTACATAAAATTGGAAGAGAAAAATTCACGGAATTAGATTATAAACTGAATAAGGTAAGGAATATTTATTTTAAGTTAGCTTCTAAAAGTTATTATAAGGCTTCATTACAATATTATGATGAATTAGATATTCAGTGTAGAATGTTTTATATAAAAGATAATACATTAATAAAAAATACAGATACTTGTTTTGATCAAGAGGATAGAAAAAAATGTACTTGCTTTGGTTTCATAATTGGGAGGTTTCAACAGTTAATTATGAGAAATATTCACCTGATTTAAAAAAATATAAGTTTAATTTAGAGGGAATAGAGCTAGAAGTTGATTTTACTAATTTGAATTTAGAAAAAATTTGCTTTGATCCTGATAAGAAAAAGAAAGGAGGAGAAATTGAGTGTACACTTTTAGAGCTTATTCAAGGGGCCGAGGAAATAGATAATATGCTAGAAATGTTAATTTCTAAGGGAGATACTTCTATTAGATATGAAAACTTTAAAGAAAGAATAGAAAAAGCAACTATAATGAGTGTTATTAATAATAATATAGAGATTGCTAAAAAAATAAAAATAAAAAATGTGAGTAATGTATTAGGAATGGTTGGTGCTGGTAAATCTACTATTATGAATGTTTTAGCATATGTTATTGCTAAAAAAGGATATAGAGCTTGTGTTGTTTTAGAAACAACAAAAGAAGTTTTTGATTTGAATAATTTGCTAAATAAACTAGGGGTGAATTCAGTAGCTTTAAAAGGAAATAGTACAATTTTAAAGCAAATAGATAAAGTTATAGAAGATGAAGTTATGTATATAGACGAAAAGTACTCTAAAGAATTAACAGGAACATGTATACTTGATGGATGTATGAAAAGAGTAGAAGGATTGATAACTATACCTTTCGGAGAAGAACCTTGTCATAAATTGAGGAAAGTAAAAAATCAAGATGATAAGAAGACAGAACATAAGTATTTATGTCCTGCATATAGAATATGTGAAAGAAGAAAAAATGAAAGAAATATAGCGAATGCAAGTGTTATCATAACTAATACGTATAGTTTAGTTTATGGAAAAACCCACTATAGAGAGAAAGAAGGAAGAAAATCTATATTAGAATATGCAATAGATTATATGGATTTAGTGATTTTTGATGAAGCTGATAAAGTACAGGTTACATTAGATAAAATTTTTTGTAGCAATGAATCAGTTAAAAAATTACTTCATAAAAATCATAAAGAAATATTTGAGATTGTAGATCCTGCTATTGAAGGAAAAGGAAATAAATATGCTCCTCTAGTTAATAGAGAATTTGCAGAGTTATTTGAATATTTAAGTGAAATAAGAAATTATATTACAGAAAATAGAATAATAAAAGATATTGAATTTATACAATCAGGAAAACTTTTTTCAGCGTTGTTAATTTTAGAACATACTAGTGAAATAAAAGAAAAGATAAAAAATGAGTTAATAGAATTTATATCCAGAGATGCAGATAGTCTAATAGTAAATTATTTTATTTCACATCGCAATTTAAATATATTAGATGTTGATAAAGAAAAAATGGATCCTAAAATAAAATTGAAACTTAAATTTATAATTACTTTGATTTTATTTGAAAAAAAATTATTAAGTTTCAGTACAACGTTACAAATAGCTGCAGAGCAAGAAAATCTTAAATTTGAAATTCCGGATATTTTTAGAATTCCTTTACGTAGTTTGAGAAAATTGATTCCGACATCACCTATTGGAAATAGACTTGGTTATATTTATGATAAAGAAAATAAGGATATCACTATCTTTAGACAATATGGTGTAGGTAGAAGTATTTTATTAAATTTACCGAGTATGAAGTTAAATGAAGATGGAGAGTGTTTAGGACCTAATGTTCTGCTACTTTCAGGGTCTAGCTGGGCTGAAGGATCTTATAAATATCATATACATAAGCCGATTTCATATATTTTAAAATCAGATAATCAGATTATTAAGTTTATTGAAAATACAAAATGTTATGGAATACATTCAAGGACAAGAGTTTCAGGAAAAGAAAATAAGATTCAAGCAATTGCTGAATTAATCCAAGAAAGTAATAGGTATATTGAAAAAGAATTGGATTTAGGAAGCAACTTACTATTTATAGTGAATAGTTATGATCAATGTAAAAAGGCTCAAAAAGAATTGAAGAAGTTATATCAAAATATAAATATTTATAGGCTGGTATCAGATAAAGATAATGGTGGAGAAGGACTTATAAAACGAGGTGATTTAAAAAATTTATATAGAGAGAATTTCAGAATATTAATAGCACCAGCAACGAGTATAGAACGCGGACATAACATAGTAGATGAAATAGGTCATTCAGTTTTAAATACATTATTTTTTTTAGTGCGTCCTATGGAAGTGCCAAGAGATGTTGTTAATATTGTAAGTACAGTAAATGGAAGAATTATAGAGAGTGCGATAAAGCATAATAGGAAAAAGGTTTATAATAGAAATCTTCAGATAATTGATGATGCATATATATTTTGGAATAAGTTATTTGAAAGTCATTATGCAATAGCTAATGCTGATGAGACAATAAAAAGAGATATTGTAGTGTCAAGGCTTGTAATGATAATTCAAATATTTGGACGATTGTTGAGAATATCTGATTTCAATAGAGAAGTTCCTAAAATTTATTTTTTAGATGGAGCATTTTTTGGAAATGATTTAAATGGTTTTGATTTAATAGAAGCTATTAAAGAATATTTGAAAAAAAATATTTATAGAAAAGACATAGGAAATATTGTAGAACTTCTTTATGGACCATTCTATAAATCGTTAAAAGGAGATGGAATAAATGTTTAAGACAATAAAAGCACAAGGATTTGAGATTAAAAAAAATTTGGAAATAGAAGTTTTTATTTTAAAATTTCCTGATAAGTGGATAGAGGATTTTATGACAAATTTTTATGACTTTAAATGGAAAAAGAAAGCCATAAAAACAAATAAACTTATAAAGCTTTTAAAATCCTTTTCTAAGGACATTTTAGAAGTAACTGATTTATATAGTCTTAAATATGATAATACTTGGCTTATTTCACAAAAAAAAATAGATCAAACATTATTAATAGAACTTTTAACGGAATGGGGAGATTGTGTTAAAGAGACTATAAGAAATTTTGATGAGCGAGATAAATTTAAAGAATGGATTGATTCATTAAATGCGAGCGATTTAGGAAAATATGAAAAATGTGTATTAAAACTAACCGACAGTGAAGGGGCCGTTGTTAGTAACAAAATATATAGTATAATACCTAAATTATTAATGAATGAAGTTATAAAAGAAGGGCTTGTTTTAGAAGATAAAAAACTTGAGTTTTATGGGTGTGAGGAGAATAGGATATTAAGTAGACCAGAGATGCTACAAATAAAGAGTAAAAAGGAAAATGGTAATCACTATTCTATAGCTATTAATTTTTCTGTTCAAACAACTCCAGGCAATAGAAATCCAATGGTTATATACACAACTAGTATAGCAAGATGGGTAGAAAAATGCTTCAAAAAAGATGTTCTTAAAAATGCAAATACCAAAGTATATGTGAACCTTGATGAATACACTTTATATCCATTGGAACTAAGTTTTAGAAAAGGAGTAACCGAGTGGGAGCAATTATCATATAATATTTTAAAAAAAATATATATAGGTAAAAAAATTCCAGATGCTTATGATTTTTATAAAGAACCATTGAAATATTTTAATTCTAAGGAAACAGCAAATTTATATGCTAATTATAGATTAGAAATGGGAAAGAAAATAATGTATGTCAATTCAGGAATTCCAATGAATGATAAATTTAATATTCATTATGAACTTAAAAATCTTTTAGAAAATAAGTATATAAATGAAATGGAAGAGTTTGAAAATGTAAAAACAAAGAAGCCTTATATATTTAAAGAAGACATTGAAGTAGGAACTGATATTAGGGAGTTTAGAGAAAGAATATTTAATGGAATTAATAAACAAGCTCTTAATATAGATGTATATTCAGAATATGAAAGTAAAGTGCTTTTAAATATAAAAAAACAACTAGAAAAAGATTTTGGGATGGATGAAAAATTTGACGAATTTGAACTTAACATAAATTTTATACATAATCCTAAAATATTAAAGGCTTTAGATGAAAATGAGAGTGAAATAGCAAGGCATGAAAAAAGAATACATGAAATTAGAAATGAAATTAAAAAAAAGCCAGGAGTTAATGCTTGCTTAATAGTATTACCATACGAAAATGAAGAAGGAGAAAAATATTTTACGCATAAGGGAGATCCTAAATTTGCAATAAGAGCTGGATTTTCTAGTTTAGCATGTATAACTCAGTTTTTAACTCCAAACTTTAATGATAATATTGAGCATAGAGTAAAAATGGCTCTTTTTGATTTGTATAGACAGTTGGGATATTTTTCAACATGTAGTAAAGTAAAAAATGATGTTTCAGTAGATTACTCTATACCAATAACAGCTTTACATGTAATTAATTTTAAAAAAACACCTTATGGAAATACACAAAGAGCATTTGTAGCATTAACACAAGATCCTAAAGCCGGAAAAATTTTTGTAGAGTGTCCTGCTTTATGGAGTGGAAGTAAATTATATTGGGAAGCTTGTGTAGCATTTCAAAGCGTTGCAACTAAAGAAGGGATTAGAAATTTTGAAAAAACAAGAGTTAGCAGTGATATGAAAAATAAAATATATGAATTGTACAATGTTAGCAAGGAAAATCATATTATGCTAATTGAGAGCAACGGAATAACAAGGGCAGAATGGAAATTTATATCGGATTCAGAAATTTTGAAATCTGAAAAAATATCAAAATATAGACCACAGTACTTAAAATTTGGATATGCTGAGGCTAAATTAGAAGTTAAAAACAACAGTAGTCTTAGAATTATTAGAGTAAGATGTAATCAAGAGGTTCCGGGTTATATAACACCTAAAAAAGAAGGGGGGAAGTTTATGAGTAAATCATCTGTCTTTAAATATAAGGGTGTATTTTATGGAATAGGAAGTAGACCTAATGATAAGTTTTATAAAAATACGTATGATGCTATATCAAAAATTAATAGTACTGATAATAAAGAATGTAAATTAACTAATATGATAGAACTATATCCTATTCTTTTAAAAGAGGATGATATACCAGAACAATGGTGTTTTCTAATAGATAATTATAGAAAATCAGCACATCAATATAAGGAAACTTTAAAACTTCCATTACCATTGCACTTAGCATATAAATTAGAAGAATATATTTACAAGAAGAATAGTTAAGCATTTTAAATTCCTTAGATTTTTATCTAGGGAATTTTTTGCATAATAAAATAAGTATCTAAAATTATGGATACAAATTGTTACTTGTGACTTTTATGAAGAGATAGTACCAAGAAGTGAAAATCAA